>JBDKJZ010000008.1:0-29996 GCA_039796375.1 Pseudomonadota bacterium | reverse complement strand
TTGGCGCGACGGTGAAGGCATTGGTCCCCTCGGACTCGAAACGTTCACCGTCGGAGTCAATCACAAGCTGACCATACATCGGGTCGGTCGTTACCATCCCGTTTAGGCCTATAGTCGTCGGATGAACCCATGCACTTGCATTGCGAAAAATCGCTGTATACATACCTCGAAACGTGAACACAGGAGCGTGATTGAAGACTTCGCCGAGAACCTTCCCCCAATGGTCGTCCGCCTGCCCGGCGAGGCGTTCCGTGTTTGGGAGTCGAACGGTGGCGGCGTCACGGTGTTGCTCAAACTCAAGGCGTATGTTACTCGGCATAGGCTGCCCACCCAACGCTTCAAGTTCGTCCTGCACCACGAGACGTTTACGGTAATCTTCAGCAATCCAGCAAGGTAAGCGCGACGCAGGCTCGGCGGCAATCCAGGCGAACGTGTTCATGTGGTCGTAGACAACGCGCACAAGCGCGTCCGCAGCCCCCGCGAAGTAGCCATTCTGCAGCTCATCGATCGCCTTCATGGTTCGAGCGGCACGCGCAACGAGTGCGGGACCGACTACCGCCCAGTCGTTGTGATTTCTCGCCAGAGGCCGCGACTGAGGCAGGTACTGACTCACAAGCGTGAGCAATCCACGGTTGAGGGCACGCGCCCGCTGGAGTCTAGAGTTCATCTTGTCGCCAACCCTCGACAGTCCAATCTGGGCTTTGCTAGGGCGTGTCCGGCGTCGAAGAGTTCTTCAGCGTCATCCACCTGGGATAGCCGGTTCAGACGGAGTTTCTCTTCTTGTGCGGTTTCTCTCCCCGAGATGCACCCAGCGCAGTAACAGGTGAGTGCGCTACTGCCGTACAGTGCGCAGCCTGCCTCCCCGTTCACACATTGCATTCGTGGACCTTATCACCAGCGCCCCGCCGAGACACGCATATCCCGCGCAGAGGCAAAATGGGGTCAGTTGCAGCCAAGTGGGACCAACAGCCGTAGGCTCCCGGGAGTAGCGGACGAGGCGGCGCCGCGGGAGGCGTTCCTCGCTCGGTAACCACATTGAACGCTAGGTCCTTGCTAGCTTCTGTTGATTGGCGTCCAAATCCGGGCTGTTCCTTGACAGGCCCGAGGTGTGGACTGCCTGATATCCCCGACGAGCCGATCGCTAGCTGCGCTGGTAGCTGATGCGGAATACTGTCTCGATTGAGTGACGAAAAAAGCGTAGGCTATCACCGACAAGGCGAGCATCGACGACAAAGAGAGCGCCCTCAGCGCAGCATGATCCGTGACGGTGAGAAATTTAGAACGGTTGGCAGTTGCTGGTGGAGCCACTTTGACGCGTGCTGATTGAAGGAGGCGAGTCCGATCAGCTTCCCAAGCACCGAGTCGACTTCCGCGTCCCGGTACCCGGGAAAAGTGGCGGCCAGTTCCTTCGCGCCCTCGGGGTGCTGGGTGATGCTCTGGAGGCGCAGAAATGCGCTCTTAGCGGCGGAAAAGAGGACAAATTCAAAGGTCCCGCGACATTGAACGAAGCGCCCATTCCCCATTTCGCTGACCCCGAACGCAGTACCGTCCGTCGCGAAGTTGATGAAAGTATGATGCTCGACAGTAACCTGAATCCGGCCCTCGCTCTTTCCCACTGTAAGATTCGGATGCTCCTGAGGCGCCAGAGGTTCTTCCTCAGAAAATGAGAATAGCGAACAATACTGTCGTAGCTCGGGTAATTCTAAGTCGACGAAAGGCTGACCACCCGGCAGACGGGTCCAGAGCGCGCGCATCTCCCTCTGCCATGCCATGCTCTGATGCTTTGTCACTGCGGGGTCTACTAGCTTCTCCGGATTGAAGGGGAGTGGGTCTGGAGCGTACAGGATGCTGCAGACCTGAAACCCACTAGTGATGAGTCTTCGCGCGAACAAGGCCCGAGTAATGGCAGCGAAGAATAGATCCGTTATATCAATACGCACCACCGCGTCATAGCCCAGCTCGGCGAGCGCGCTGCGATCCGGGTGCTTCGCGACACTATACACATACCGCTCTCTGCTGTGGCGAAGGATCGTGGTGTTGCGAACCTGCGCCTTGACGCCCGCCGCCGCGCCGATAGCCCCCGTTAACGACTGATGCGGACGGTCACCGTCGACAAGGTAGTCATCGATGTGAGTCGCGAGCCTCCCTTCGCCTCCGTCCTTAACGCGCCCCTGGTCTCCGCCAAAGTTCCGGTAGTAGTCTAGAGACCCAATTCGGATTCGCCCCTCATCAAGAAGGGCTCTAGCGTGTTGCGCCTCCATAAACTTGTAGAGCGGCGGAAACTCCAGTCGCGGCCACGCGCGACCGACACCATCATTTGGCGCTAGCGGGTCGGCGAGTGGCAAGTGTGACTTCTTCCGATTGAGGGAACGTCGCAGGGACATCTTGCTCCTAGGACGCGCCGTACGAGCTCAGCAATAAAGAGTAATCTAGTTACACCCATCAGCGCGCTTGTGTGTCGGATGTAGCAGGAGGAGCAATTCACCGCTAGTGCAGATCGCACCGCCTAACAGCGGAGTGGTGCTCGACGTCTCGGAATACCATTTGGCACCGGGGCTAGGTCGCTCGGGTCGAACGCACCGACCCCTGGTAACTATCTAACCTAGGCCACACGCGCCGCCCCTATGCCGCCCCGACCCTGCACCAAACCGCGGAACTAGACGGAACGCAGCGGAACGCGCCGGAATCGAGAACAGAAACAACTTCGCGAGGTTAGTAGCCAAGACCTCGTAATCGCGCATGTTTGAGCGAAGCTGCTGACTGGGTTCGATTCCCGGCGCCTCCACAATAGTTTCAGACACTTGCGGTTCTCCTGATCGATTGCGTGATCGATTCAGGGGGGCCGTCAAGGTCGGGAACACCTCACCAGCTGAGTCTCCAAACTGCTCTGCTGTCTTAACGTAGCGGTGGACCATGTTGGCTTGTCCAGCCGGCGCGATACTGGATCCGCGCCGCCGAGCATTGGCGCTGGTCGCGCAGAAAGCTTCAGGGCCGTGCCGCGGCCCTGTGCGCAGAAATTCGTGCGGACCGCCTTCGCACCCCCTCGGCTCAGCGCGTCGAAGGTTTCAGCAACGACGTGGGGCGGTCGGCTCAATCTGCAGCGCTCTAGGCCGGCCTCGGCGCTGTCGGCGGGCGCGCCGGTTGGCCCGTCCCTTGCGCGTCCGGGAATGGATTCTGAGTCGCCTCGCTTGGCCCAAGTCAAAGGGGGGGACGAACCGGTGAAACATCGCCCTGCTGGTGACGCCCTTAGCGCCGCGTTGCTCGAACAGCGCCGGAGCTTAGGACAAGCAAACGTCCGCATCAGAAACAGGGACGTGTCCGGCTCCTAACGTTCGTCTCCAGGCGTTTCCACAAAGTGGTCAGAGAGTAGGTCAGAGCAAGAAATCTCTGACCTCCAATAGGGAAGGCGGGTGCCCCGTTTCGCCACATCGAGCTCAAGCTCCGCGCACCGTTGCCGCTGAGTGCGGCCTTCTGGGTTTTAGGGATTGGCGTAATCGTATCCTTGGGTCCTTCCCATGCAGAATTTTTCATCTGGTGGACGGGGTCGACCCTGCTAGTTTCGACGTATCATGAACGTCAAATGGCTCATCGACGACATTGTCCGCCAGACGACGATTCTGATCGCGCAACTGTCCACCGCAGCCGGCGATCGTTCGCCCCTGTCCCATGTCGCTGACCAGGTGTTTCTTGAGCTGTCGCGAGAACTCGAAGCCCAAGGCGTCAAACGCAAAGTCGCCGCTGACATGTTCGGCCTCGCGCTCCGTTCCTATCAGCTCAAGGTTCAGCGGCTGGGTAGTACTCCCTTGACGCAGCCCTCGCTCTGGCAAACCGTTCACGAGAAACTGCTCAGCGGCAGTCACACAAGGAAAGAACTTGAGACGATCTTGCCGGCGCACAAGCCTGAAGACGTTGCGGCGGTGTTGAATGACATGGTGAGCAGCGGTCTGGCCTATAGCACAGGCCGCGGCTTCGAAGCCGTATTCGGGCTCACCAGCGACGCAGATCGCAAACGTGTCAGCGCCAGTCTCTCAGAAGATGAGCTCGTCGACCAGATCTGGTTCATGGTCGCGACGGGTGATGTGAGTCAGCGAGAACGGTTACTAGAACGCGTGAGCGCCTCACCAGAAAGTATCGACGCCGCGATCCAGGTGCTGTTGTCCGACCAGCGATTGAATGAGACAGGCGGAGTGCTGAGCACAAGCCAATTGCTTATCCCAGTAGACGCTGAACAAGGCTGGGAGGTTGCAGTTTGTGACCACTACCGCGCTGTGGCTACGGCCATCGCAGCGAAGCTCAAGGACCCGCGCTCAAGAGCCAGTGATCTCGTCGGCGGCGCGACACTCAGTTTCACGGTGCATGAGGCTCACCCGTTCAAGTCAACGGTTGAAGGACTTCTGAAACGGACGCGGTCCGATGTCGATGCCATCTGGCAGGCGGTGGCCAACTACAACACCGCGCACCCACCGCCCGAAAGCGCCAGCAAGGTCACCTTCTATTTCGGCCAAAACATCACGCGCGAGGCCGGAGTAAACTCAGACGAACCCTTGGAGACTGAACATGACTAGCCTAAGACTCATCCTTACCACCTTCGCTTTGACAACCGTCGCCGCCCTGGGCTGCGCCAGCAAAACTAGCAGCGACAGCGCAGATACCAACACCAACTGGCTCAAGACGTGCGTTGACAAAGATGACTGCGGCTCTGGTCTTTCATGTCTGTGCGGAGTCTGTTCGGAAACGTGCGTCAGCAACAAGTCCTGTCGTGACCTACCTTCTGATGCGATATGCCGAACAGAAGAGGACGCCTGCGGCATTGAGTCAGTCTCTTTGTGCGCCCGAAGCGATACAAAACTCGGAGACCCCGACAACGGCTCCGGTGGCGGAAGTGGAGGCAGCGGCAACGGCAATGGCCAGGACGACGCTGGGAGTCCGGGCGGCAAAGCAAACTCCGGAGATTCCGGAACGCCGCGAGACGCCGGTTCTTTCGGCGGCGCGGGTGCCGGCGGTGAGAGCAACGGCGGCGCAGGCGGCAGTCTCGGCGGCGCAGGTGGAGCGCCAGCGGTGGAGTGCACAGTCCCTCAGGGTGTTGCCTTCCCCGCTGAAGCGTACGATCCGCCGACTGGCTGCGACTTGCCGTTCGGTGACGTTCAAGAAACGTGGGTCACTAACGAAGCTGAGTTCAAAGCGGCCTTCGCGTGCGCGGATGGCATCACTTCTGGGGTCGATTTCGCCACGCGCCAGGTTTACATCGCAGTCGTCTCAGAGCGCACCGAAGCTGCGCTCAACTACGTGCAGATTACGCCCACTAGTGACATCGTCGTGGGGATCACCTCACCGATTTACTGCGGCGGGCCACCGCCGCCGAACACGCCCGTCGCAGTAGTGATGGACAAGAGCCTCAGAGTGCCGAGCACAACCGTGTGCACCACCGGCAAATGTGAGGGACCGCCCAAGCCGTAGTTTCTCCGCTCTTTCTTGTGTCGAGACCCCGGTTGGGATGAATTTGCCGGCCGCGGCTGTGTGAAAATGGTACTGGACCATGTGTAATCATGGTATTTGCGAACGGGAGCACACCCCTGGAAACGTCTGGACCGTACCGTCCGCGCCTGGCCGATGCCCGGCTGGAGCAGCTCCTCGCCAATTTTCCCGCCGTCATGCTGCAGGGGCCTCGCGCCGCCGGTAAGACGACGACGGCGGCCCGGCTTGCCGCGCACGTGGTGCGCCTGGACGTGCCAGCACAGGCTGCGGCGTTCCAGGCTGACCCCGATGCGGCGCTGCGTGGCTTTCCCAAGCCCCTGCTGCTCGACGAATGGCAGGAGGTTCCGGAGGTTCTCGGCGCAGTGAAGCGCGCGGTCGACTCCGACGGCAGCCCGGGCCGCTTCTTGCTCACGGGGAGTGTGCGCGCCGACCTGCAGAGCCAGACTTGGCCGGTGACGGGACGGGCGGTCCGCCTGAACATGTACGGCCTGACGGAGCGCGAACTCCTCGGAAACATCGCCCGAGACGAGCGCAGCTTCTTCGACAAGCTGGCGACGGGGGATCCCGGCAGCTTTAGCCTGCCCCGTGATATCCCGGACTTGCCGACCTATGTCGAGCTTGCGTTACGCGGTAGCTTTCCGGAGGTCGCTTTTCCGGATCGCGAACCCTCGCTTCGGCGCTTGTGGCTCGACGGTTACCTCGAACAGTTGCTCACGCGCGACGCAGCGAGCCTCGATCAGGCACGAAATCCCGCGAAGTTGCGCCGTTACTTCGAAGCCCTCGCCCTCAACACGGCTGGGCTTGCCGCGGATAGGACGATCTACGACGCGGCCGGCGTCAATGCCAAGACCGCGTCTGCCTATGACCAGCTGCTCGAGAACCTCTTCATCCTGGACAAGGTCCCGGCCTGGCACGCGCACCGTCTGAAGCGCCTCGTCAAAACGCCAAAGCGTTACCTGATGGACTCGGGCCTGGTGGGCAGCGCTGCGGGGCTTTCCACGCGCGCGGCGCTGGCGGATGGCGAGCTTTTTGGGCGCTTGATCGATACTTTTGCCTTGGCGCAGCTCAGGCCAGAAGCGGCGCTGTCGATCGAACGCTGCCGCCTATACCATCTGCGCACCGAGGGGGGGCGCCACGAGCTCGATCTGGTCGTCGAGCGCGATGCTGGACATGTGCTTGGACTGGAGATCAAGGCAGGAGCAGCACCCAACGCGGAGGACGCCAAACACCTCGTCTGGCTCCGAGAAGAGTTGGGGGATCGCTTCATTGCGGGAGCCGTGCTCCACACCGGTCCGGGCCTCTACCGCTTGAGCGATCGGATTCTCGCTGTCCCGCTTTGCGCGTTGTGGGGCTGAGGGCTAAGCGCTCTACACGGGGAGTCAGGGTTTGCTCTCACCACGATAGTCTTCGGGGCTCGCTGCGCCGCCTAGCCGCAATTCGCAATTTTCACCCAATAACTCGTCTAGGTGAGCGGTCGCCTGGCAAACTCAGCGCCGAGCTCGCGCAGTTCAGCCGAGCGCGGGTGGCCGCGACGCCAGACGAGGCGAAACCAGTCGCTCGGCAGGGTCGTGCGCGCGCCGAGCTCCACCAGCTCCTTACTTTTGAGTTCATCTTTCACGTAGTAGGTTGGCAGTACTGCCACGCCCGCTCCCGCCAGCACGAGAGTGCGAACAGCGGCGATGGCGCCCAAGTGCTGCACGCGGTCAAATGACCACACCTCTTGCGCTGGCCGCGCATCACGAAAATAGCGAAACAGCGGCAAATCAGCGTGCATGTCCAGCAGCGTGTGGGCGTGCGCATCACTTGGCTTTTTCAGGGGCCGCTCCGAAATCAGGCTTCGTGCCCCCACGAACACGTAGTGCTCTTCCACCAACGGCACGAAGATGAGCCCGCCCTGCGCGATGCGCGCACTCGTAATCATACAATCCACCTCTTGCCGGGCCACGCGCGGCAGCACATCTGAGGTATCGCCAAAATACAAATGCAGCCGTCGGTCGGGCCGCTGCTTTTCAAGCGCCACTAGTGCCGGCAACACCCAGCTGATGCCCAGCTCAAAGCGAGTGCCGATCGTTAGCTCAAACGGCAACCGTTCCGTGGCGTGAACAGCGGCTTGGCAGCGCACGGCTGCTTCAAGACAGCGCACTGCCTGAGGCAAGAGGCGCCGGCCTTGATCGGTGAGTTGAACGTTTCTGGTAGTGCGCGTGAACAAGCTGGCGGACAGCGACTGCTCAAGTTGCGAAATTCGGTCGCTGAAGGCGGGGGGTGAAAGCGCAACGGCGCGCGCAGCCGAACGAAAACTGGGGTGAGTGGCCGCCGCGACAAAACAACGAAGCGATACGAGATCCGGGATCATGAGGACTTGCTACTTGCTCCGCCCAAAGGAGACGCTCGACGGCAGCGGCCCCCAGCCTGGGGATTATTCGGGTTAGACGAACAATAACGTTCTGTAAATTCCGATTATCATTACACAGGCGACATGCCAGTTTACTGGCCTGAGCAGTGCTCAAAACATCAACTGGCGGGAGGTGACTTATGGATACGAATGTACGAAGAACGGCGCTAAGGGCTGCGGCCAAACTCGCGTTTGGTGCGGCGTTCTTAAGCGCCTGTGGCAGAACCGGCGACGACTCCACGTTGAGCCGGCACCCGATCGCCTCTCGAACTGAGACCGATAAGCAAGGGCCCAACAACCGGAGCGATGCCGGCCTGAGCGGTCAGACGCAAAGCACCAGCACGGGAGAGCATCCAGCCATCGGCTACAGCCCCCATGGCCGTGACGGCGGCGCCACTGTGGACCCCGCCCCCAACAAACCCGGCAGCGACGCCCAAGCGGCATCGGGCTTGGCCTGCGTGGAGCACGTCGAGCTCACCCTTGACAATGCGCCAACCACACCCGAACCCGACGCGCTCTCCTGTTGCCGCGCCTACAACAACCAGCGCATTGCTGACAACAGCGTGGACGCAGGCAACCTTGAAGCCAGCTATCCAGCCTTGGCTGCGGACGAGTCCTTCGTCAATTGCTGCCGCGTCATCATCAACGCTGGCACGTCGCCGGGTGCGGACACGCTGTGGGCCAGTTGCTGCGCGGCTGAGGTGCATGGCTTTGACCAAGAGGGGCAGAACTCGCTGTGGCAACACAGCTATTGTACGCCCTGGGGGCCCGCCGTACCGCCCAGCATGGACTACGTCGCGCGAGGAGGCGCCTAAGTGGGCCACGTGATCGACTTGCAGACCGCTGCGGCGGCAATGAGTCCGAATCTTTCAGGTTACCCCTTGGCGCTCTTTGCTTCAGCCGAGGCCACTTGGCGCGCGCGGATGATCAATGAATATGCCTCACACGCCGTATTCGAAGCTTTGGCGCAGCAGATGACTGAAGCTGGTTTTGAGCCAGAGCTCGTGAATGAATGTCTACAATTTGCGAGCGAAGAACGTAGCCACGGGCTGTTGTGCGGGCGGTGGTTACAGCGCTCGGCGGCAAAGCTTGGGCTGAGCTGCCCGAGTCAGCGGCTTACCCCTCGCATCGTGATGCGCCGCCACGTGCCGCGGTGCTGCGCAACCTGATCCACATTTGTTGCATGAGTGAAACGGTGGCAGTGGCCTTGATCGGTGCTGAGCGTCTGGAGATGCCGCCCAACAACGAACTGTACGACCTCTTGACGCGTATCTACGCTGACGAAGTGGGACACGCCCGTTTTGGTTGGCGAGTGCTAGAAGAGCTTGCCCCGAACCTGACCAGCGCCGAACGCGAAGCGATTGAGCGCTACTTGCCGCTGGCTTTGGCTCACCTCAGAGAGCACGAGTTGGCTCATTTGCCCGACGTGGAGGCGCCGGTGAATGGCGCGTGTCTCGGGCTGTGCAGTGGCCGTGACGCCCGAGTTTTGCTCGATGAAACCATCGATGAGGTGATCTTGCCCGGTCTGCGCCGCTGGTTTCGATGCTGATAGCGAAACGCCCCACCGGGGTGAGCCTGCTCACTGGCACTGCAAAGCAATAAAGTGTTCGTAATGCTCAAACACGTCACCGGTACCCAGTTGCCGAGGATCCTCGTGCAGAACGAGGAACGCTTCCATTTGAGTACGCAGTTCTTGCTTCTTTCCTGCCAAGGTCGGATCGCTCGCTAGGTTCTCTACACAATCCGGATCAGTCGTCACGTCGTACAGTTCCTCTTCGGGTCGATACCCCATAGACAATTCGAAGAAGTGACCCAGGTTTGGATCATCCCGAAGCGCGATGAGCCGGGTGAGCGTCGGTGAGGGGTCGATGTTTGTGTACTGGGGCGGGTCACTCGCTGGCCAGCGCTTGGGTTTGTAGTTGTGCAGGTAGAGATAGTTGCCGCGCCTGATCGCGCGAATCGGGTAAGACGCGTCTTTGATCGTCGGGTCGTCAGGATCCTTTGAACACGGATCGTGGCGCTCCTTGCCAGTGACCACGAAGTCACGCGCTGGATCCACTTGGCCTGACTTGGCTGCAAGCAAGACGTCGAGAAAGGACTTACCGGTCATGCTCGACGGGGGACGGATCCCCGCGAGTTCTAGGTACGTCGGACCGAAGTCTGGGAAGTTGACGAAGTCGATGACGCTGCGGCCGGGTTGAATGGCAGCTGGCCAACTGACAGCCAATGGGACGCGGTGTCCTTGTTCGTACACGTTGCCCTTGACCCGAGGGAACGGCATGCCGTGGTCCGAAGTGGCGACGACGATGGTGTTGGCGAGTAGGCCCGCACTCCGCAGGTGCGCGACGATCTCGCCGAGATGTTTGTCGTACCATTCCACCTCGACGGCGTAGTCCAATAGATCTTCGCGTATGCCGGGTTCATCAGGAAAGTACTTGGGCACGTACGCGTCCGCGAGCTGCTTGCCGTTTTTCACTCCCGAGCCTCGCTCGTAGTCGCGGTGAGGCTCGGAGGCGCCGTACCAGAACGTCCACGGTTGCCCCGCCGGTGCTTGATCCAAGAACGTCTTGAAGTTACCCGAGTAGTCGGAATTCTTGATACCGCTCGCGGGTCGCGCCGCGGCTGGCTTCCCGTCAAAGGCTTTGCCGGTGCCGAATCCAAGATTCGTCCCAGGGCCCCAACCCTTACCCGTGTACGCCACGTTCCAGCCGTTGTCGCTGAGTATCTTCGTGTATCTTGGTAGGTCCGCCGGGAAATTGCCGTAGTGGTTTGCGGCCTCGCCGTTTTGCCAAAAATGCCGCCCGGTCAACAGTGTTGCACGAGCCGGCGCGCATTTCGGGTTGCTGTCGTAGGCGTTTTGGAACCAGACCCCTGCTTCTGCCAGCGCGTCGAACGATGGGGTATCGACATAGCGGGAAGCTGGTGAGGCCGGATCGAAGCTGTCTTGGCTAGCGTCATCGGCGATTGCAAAGAGAATGTTGGGCGACTTCATCAACACAACGTCGCCTAGGTCTTGTCCGCACTGAGTGATCTGCAGACGTTTGGCGACGAACCCTTTGCAGTAAATGACCAGCGTGTCTGCGGCCCCGCCCTTCGCCTGTGACAGTTTGAATAGCGCGTCACCTAGGATCTGCGGCGGGCCACTCGCCAAACCAACGTCGCAGCCGCTAATGGGTGAAGCTTGGCCGTCGACAATTCGCCCCACTAGCTGGTCTGTATCCTGGCAAGGCTGAGCGACAACCGGCATCCCACCGGCCCCACCGGCCACCATCATTCCGCCAACACCGGGGACGATTGGCGGTTGACCTCCGGCGCCGGAAGTGACCGTCGCGATTCCCGGAGCCATCCCGCCCTGACCGCCGACGTTCGCAGGGACTCCACCACTCCCTGGAGTTGCCGTTGTGCCCGCGGTGCCGACGCCGCCCGCGCCCGTCTCGGAACTACACGCCACCGTGAAAATGAGCAAAGCGGCGAGCCCTTGCAGGCGAAAATCGCGGACCGTCCGCAGTAACGCGACGCCGACCCTCGCCCCGAGTCCGCCAATGTGCCCCATGCCGCCGGAAATTGCCTCGTTGCCCGTGAGGATCCCGAGACCTTTGACGCAACTCCCCACGACAATCCACGCTGCCGTCCGCCCCAACGCATAAATAGTGTTCATAGTGCCTGTCATTCGTCCCACTTGGTCACGGGGGGTAATGTTCCGTCATGAAGGGCTTGAGCGTGACCTCGAGTATCGTGTCACCAAGTCCAAACACGAGTGCGGTGACAATTCCGCTAACAACACATCGTCTCTTCCGCCGGCATTTGCTCAGTCGAGCGTCCAGACTTAGGCATGACCTGAGCGAAATCAACCGGCAATAGTGAGGAATACTCGGGCAAATATCTGCAAGAATATTGCCCCCTTTGGACGGCCCGCGTGTTTTGGTTTGCGTCCCCATAGGTTGTGGGGAAAGATAGTTCCTTGCCGCGTCAATTGACCCACGAGCAGATGGTCACCATCGCGCTCAAGCGTTTCGAACCGATGCAACATGGGTTACCCCCCATGAAATTGGACGACCTGCGCCAATACTTGGCGGAGAAGCACGAATGGTTCTTCGACGAGCCAACCTTGTCTCGTGCGGTCATTCAAGCGTTTGGGTTGGGACTCGTCGAGATCACTCAGGCGCCGCAAGTCTACACGGCAGACCGCGATGCGGCATTGGAGCACGCTCTCTGTCAGGCCTACGCAGACCGCGGGTTGCGAACTGCCCTGGTAGTCAAGACTGACGCGAAGGGTGATGAGCTCAGTGCACGCGTGGCCTGGGCCTTCGCGGATTGGCTACGTTCCTCGCGCCTGTTGCCGCAGAACGCGAAGGTAGGAGTCGGGGCTGGGCTCACTATCTTTCGCATGGGCGAGCGCATCCGCGACGTCAGTCACATTCGACAGAGGGGCTTGGAGTTCATTTCGCTGACAGGGCGCTTCGGTGTGCGTTGTCCTGAAAAAATTAACAACCTGTGCGATGCCGACATCAATGCCATCCGCATAGGTGTGGGCGTGTCCGAGCCAGTAACCTACTGGCCGTTGGGCGCGATGGCGACGGCTGCCCAGGGCGCAAAGCCCAACATTAGCGGGACCTGGATGGAGCACAAGAACCCGATGCCTGACTGGGCCATCGTCGAAGTGGGGTGCTTCAGCAAGCAGTGGGAGTTTCTGAGCGCGCTGCGCGACCAGTCCGAAGGTTGGTTGAGCGCCGAGTTAGATCGCCTGGTTGAGGCAGTCGCAAAGATCGCCGCGGCGGCGCCCCACGATCCGCCGTACGTACCCGTCGGCGACGTCGCGAATCACCTGTTTGTGATCGAGCCACCGCCCGGCTACCCCGTATCGAAACGCCAGCTCGCTTCACTGCTTGCCCGCATTACCAAACTCAACTCACACATTCTAACTGCAACAGGTGAAGACCTGAAGAAGATGGATTTGTTGGTCGCGGCGGCTGGCGTACAGCGGACGTTCGCGCTGCACCACGTGCTCGAGAAATACAGTGTTGATACCCTCGCGACCGATCGCGAGACCGCTCAAGCTTTGATCGATATGGCGGCAAGAGCCCAGAAGCCGTCGCCAGCGCTGACCCGTCGCAGGCGTCGCGGGGAACAAAGCCCCTGAGACTCAGGGTGCGAAGCCGCCCGGCGCGACAGCGCGCGGGGCAAATTTCTGTCGAGAAATTTCCCGGATCTTTCCCCGAGCTTTCGCGGGGCACATACCCATACTTAAGCGGTCTCCCAAAGAGGTCCTGATGCTGAATGCCTGCATGCCGAAAGCTCGCCGAGTCCCTACCAAGCGTTGCTCGCTTCCTGTTCTTTTTGCGCTGCTGTTCTCCCTTGGTTGCGACAATACCGAAGAAAACACATTGAACTCGCCAGCGACCGCTGGCGCCGATGGCGTTTCGACCGGCGGCATGGCAGCTGGTGGGGCCAGCAATGTCACCGGCCCAATGCCGGGCGGGACCGGTAGCGGTGGAGCGGGAAACACCCTAGGAACAGGAGGCGTGGGTTCCGTTCCTCCGCCGCCCACAGGGGGCGCGGCTGGCTCAGCCGCAGGTGGCGCAAGTGGCGGTAACCCCAACGCAGGCGGTAACCCCAGCACAGGAGGCAACCCGGGCACGGGTGGCGGCCCCCCAGTGATTCCGTCCTTCGCCAAGAAGAACGTTCTGCTCATCATGGCGGACGACATGAATGATTGGGCTGAGCCGTTCGGCGGTCATCCGCAAGCCAAGACACCGAACATCAAGAAGCTCGCTGACCGAGGCGTGGTGTTCAAGAACGCTTACTCCGTCGTTCCTGTGTGTCAGCCCTCGCGGACCGCGATGCTCCTCGGGCTCCGGCCACACACCAGCACCGTGTGGGGCAATTCAAGCACTCACTATAGAAACATTCCTGCGCTCGCCGATCGCGTGACGCTGCCTCAGTTTTTTCAGAGCCAGGGTTACAAAACTGCCGATGCGGGGAAGATTTTCCACGTTTCCAGCGGTGGCAGTGACGCGGACTCTTGGGACGAGGAGTTCGCCGGTTCCGGCGGCACGAAGATCCCCCCTGGCTACACGCCGACCCACGGCATGGTGTTCTCCGGGTACAACGCGGAGATCCCCTGGGGCTTGAACTGGGGCCCGGCAGCAGGGAACACTGAAGAACAGGGTGACTGGCTGAGTGCCGGTTACATCGCCGGACAGCTGGAGAAGGCGCAGGATAAGCCGTTCTTTCTTGCGTACGGTGCCCACAAGCCGCACCTGCCGATGATCGTGCCGCAAAAGTACTTCGACATGTTCCCGCTGGCAAACATCCAGCTCACAGACGTGGACGTGAATGATCTCAATGATGTTCCGCAGAACGGCCTCAAAGGGGACCATGGTCATGAGGAATTTCTGCGTACAGCAGACAAGAAGAACTGGGAACAAGGCATTCAGGCCTACCTGGCGAGCCTAGCTTTTGCCGATGATTGTATTGGTCGCGTGCTCGACGCGCTTGAGAATGGCCCTCATAAGGACAACACGATTGTGCTCCTCATGGGGGACCACGGCTGGCACCTGGGGGAGAAAATGCACTGGGGCAAGGCAACTCTCTGGGAGGAGGCCACGAAAACGCCGCTGATCATCTACGATCCGAGCATCGGCCGAGTCGGTGTCGTGAGCGAGCCAGTTTCCCTGCAGGACATCTACCCTACGCTCGTCGAGCTCAACGGGCTGAGTGGCGCGCCTTCGCCACTTGCGGGTCGCAGCATCGTGCCGCTTCTGCTGGATCCACAGCGCACCGACCAACCTGGCTGGGCCCTTTCAAGCTGGGTCGACGGTCATGAAGCGCTGCGCACCGAACGTTGGAGCCTGATCCGCCATGGACAAACCGTCGGCAGCTACCAATACGAGCTCTACGACATGAAGGCTGATCCGCTTCAGCACACTAACTTGGCTAAAGTTGTCTCACACGCCCAGACGGTACAGTTGTTATCGGAAGACATCGACAACATCATCAAGACAAACGCGCCGAAGAACCAGCAAGCCTTCGAGTAATGGGGCAACGGTGTGGGGTCCAGCTTCATCTGGCCCGAGGAGCGGCTCAGTTCCGGAACCAAGCGCACCCGGCGGCAGCCTAGACGGGTCAGCACACTTGGCAGTCGACCACGGACGCTGGATCGTCAACCTGGATGGTAGAGTGATGGATCCCGAATTCGTGCCGTAGTTGGTTGGCGAGCAGGGGAGCTAGGTTGCGACCAGCGTCCCCTTCGACAACCACGTGCGCCGTTAGGGCGACCTGGGATGTGCTGAGCGGCCAGACGTGCAGATCGTGGATGGCGGTCACCCCTGGAGCGGCGAGCAGAAACGCCTTCACGCGATCCAGATCCACGTGTTCAGGAACCCCGTCGAAATTCAAGTGAAAGGCGGCGCGGAGCAGCCGCACTGCCCCGACCACGATCAAACTTGAGATTACGAGGCTCACCGCAGGATCGAGCCATAACCAACCGGGCCGCCAGATGAGCACGAGCCCAACGCAGACCACCCCCACGGAGATCGCCGCATCGGAGAGCAGGTGAATGAATGCACCGCGCACATTGATGTCGCTCTTCGCCGCGCGCGCGAACATCGCGGCGCTGATCGCGTTGATGAGCACACCGACGCCGGCAACCCACAATACCGTTTCGGCGTGAATGGGCTGAGTTGAGCCTAAGCGACGCACGGCTTCGACCGACACCCCACCCACCGCGATCAACAGGAAGCTCGCGTTAAGCAGCGCCGCAAATACCGTGGTTTTGCCAAGGCCGTAGGTATACGCGTCGCTGGGCAAACGCTTGGCGAGGCGCGCCGCTCCCCAGGCGAGCAACAAGCCCAATACGTCAGAAAGGTTGTGCGCCGCATCCGCTAAGAGCGCCGTTGAGCCGGCGATGATGCCGTACGTCGCTTCGACCGCGACGAACACAATGTTCAATAGCGACGCGATCGCGAATGACCGTCCGAGATCGACGTCAGCGGGCAGCGGCCGCCCGTGTCCGTGACCGCCGTGTCCGTGACCGCCGTGTCCGTGACCGCCGTGTCCGTGACCGCCGTGTCCGTGACCCTCGCTCATCTGCCCACTTTGCTCAGCGTCCGAGCGCCACGTCAAGCGTCGTCCCCACCCGCGCAGTACCCGCTCAGCAGATCGCCCGCCACCCGCACGTCATCAGCCAAACGAGCGGCGGCGGCTCAGCCAGAAGAGTCGGCGCCAGCCCGAGGAGTTGCGGGCTTCTGCGCCGCGCCTTCTTCCAGTCTCAAACCTGTCGATTCATGAGCGCGCAGACTAACGGCTGGTAGCGGGCCACGGCAGCGGTAGATTCCGCAAGTTCAAGGCAGCAGTTTCGCTCGGAGCGATCGCGCGCGATGGTGTCCAGCATCGTCTCAAGCGCCCGTGTCATGATCGCCAGGAACAACCAGTCGCTGCCCTGCAACGGCAAGAGCCCTTGCGCCCTGAGCTCTAGACAGATCGCGAGCGCCGAAACCACTTTAGTGTAACCGGGGAGCTGAGCGGCTTCGCTCAATCGCCGAAGCACCCGCAGGCACTCGGTGATCTCCCGCTCGGGTGCTCCGTGTTGTCCCACCCTGCCGATGCGCTCTTGCACCTCATCGAGCAGTAGCGGACCCAGACTCAGAAACTGCTCAAGCTGGAGCCGCTCCGCACAGGGAGCAATGCCAGACAAGGGACGATGAATCGCCGCTTCTGTTTCCACTCGCTGTTCACTCTTCATATGCATGTACTTTGCTCCCTAGCAACCCCACCCGACGACCTGCGGCCGCGGACCTGCTAGCGAGTGCAATGCGACTATCGTGCCGCACCTGGCGCCTGAGATTTCAATCACTTGGCGCATCAGCGAGCGCAGCGACGGTTCACCTCTGGATAGCCCCCCTCAAACGCGTCTCGTAGAGAGAAATCCGTGCACTCAGTGCCCCAAAACGTGACTGTCGCGGTTTTATCCGATTGCCGAGGCGGGCCGATGTCAACGATCAACCCCTGTATCACGTTGAGGCGTATGCAACGCGCTGCCAAGATGTAGCAATTGCTACTAGAATAGCAGGTGACCGATCTGCTCACTCGAAAACAGGGTGCTAGGCGCCCAAAAAACGGCTTCGACTCTGGCGTCAAACCAATGAAGAGGGCTGCAGAGGCGCCCCGAACCGAACGCTGCCACTGGCCCAGAGACGATAGGCAGAATCCCCAGTCCTGACAGCTGCGCGCGGTTCGTGCCGCCGTTGCGAAGCTGCCGCACTCGCCGCTCGGTGTTGATGCTAACATTTTGCTGGGGTGCGCAGACGTTGGCGTCCACTTCCCCACCTGAACGCGGAAATTCGCACGTGCAGAATTGGTAACTAGACATGGAGGGATCCTCAGTTCTGCCGTACATTGGTAGAAGTTGACCAAGACAGGCTCCAGGCACAGCGCGTTAGTCGCGCCTTGTGTGGTAGTGGTGGTGGCAATCGGCAGCCTGGTGAGCTGTCGGTTTGGCTACGAGGTCTCGTCGTCGGTGGGCAGCGGCGGTACAGGCAGCGCAGCGAGCGGAGGCGCCACCAGTGATGGCGGCGCGGAAAGCGGAGATTCCGGTGCGTCAGCTAGCGCAGGCGCCACCAGTGATGGCGGCGCGGAAAGCGGAGATTCCGGTGCGTCAGCGGGCGGCAACGGGGCTGGAGTCTGTACCCCAGGAGCCACTCGCTGCGTCGACCATCGCTTGGACTCGTGTTCGACGGAAGGGCTCTGGGACACGGGCGCCTTGTGTGCAGCGCCCAATCCTTGGTGCAGCTCGGGAGCCTGCGGTCCGATTCCGCAGCTGACACTGCTCGCCAAGTACGCGCCAAGCGCCATTATCCGGGGCGAATCGCTCTTCTGGTCGGCTTGGAGTCTCGACGAACAAGGCGAAGTGTCGAGTGTCCCTCTTGCCGGCGGCCGAAGACGACTCTCACCGCTGGACCAGGCAAGCCGAACGGCCTCGCGATCGATGACGAGGTCTACTGGCCTGAAGAGAAAAGTTCGGAAATTCAGAGCATGCCGATTGCTGGCGGCACGCCGGTGGCGCTCGCTTCGAGCCAGGACTTCGTGACAACGATCGCGGTCGACGCGACGTCCGTCTACTGGTCTGCTTGGCTCGGCCTTGGTGACGATAACTATGGGCTGTTCAGAAAGAGTAAGAGCGGTGGCGCGCCGACCCGTCTTCCTGGAGCCTACTGGCAACTCAATGCGCTCGTCGCCGCAACTGACGGCTTGTACGTACTGGAAAGCGGGGATCCCTCGGGCGCCACGGGACGGGTGTTGAAGTTCCCTACCAGCGGTGGGAGCCCGGTAGTGCTGGCGTCAGGGCAACGTCAGCCCTTGGCCCTAGCCCTGGATGAAAACTACGCCTACTTCACCTGTGCCCCAGCGGCCGGCTCCGGCCTTCCCAAAACTGCGATGATGGTACCCCGCAGCGGCGGAACCCCGATCACGCTGGCAACGCTCGAGCCTGCAGCCGTAACCCACCCCGTTCAATTCGTCGCTCTGAACGACTCTGGGATCTACTTCAACGACGCGCGTCAATCTCCCGATACCGGCGAGTACTTTCTTTGGAGGTTGCCGCGGTAGCGCCAGATGGGAGCAAGGAAATCCAACCCCCCCACCCGCTCCAGAAGTCCCAGGAGGTGACATTGCGTCCCAATGAGGGCCGAACTTGCTGCCCGAGCTGCCATCGCATGCTGCGTGGCTACCTGATGACGGGGATCACCGGTTTTGGAACGATGCAGCTGGTTCTTGGTCCGAGCCAGGAGAAAACATTGACCCAGAACTGCTGGATCTCCGGGATCTTGGTCCACTCCGAATCGAACGTGACCCATTCATCGCCCCACACGAACGCGCGGCCAGTGCCGAGCTCTTGCGCCAGGCCAACCACCGTATCGTCTTTATCCCAAGCGATCGCGGTATTTCTGCCTGCAAACATTCCGCTAAGAGGTAACACCGGGCGACCACCGAGAAACGTGATACCACCGAACTTGGGGTCCAGGGTCAAGTTGTCCGTCAACGGATGACCGGCAAATTTAGTGACGTAATCATCCACGCTACTTGCCGCGAACTCAACCCCGATGCTCTGCAGCAAACTGTTGTGCGGAAGGACAGTGTCCGGAAGGTTGTCGTCGTAGCCGTTCATCGCCATCATCCCTCCGCCGTCTTGAACCCAGTCTCGCAGTGTCGCTGCCTCGGCGTCGGTGTATATCCGCTGCACCCAGTCAAGCACAACGATGTCGAAGTCCTGGAGGACGCTCAGTGTCAGCTCCGGTGCGAGCGCCGTGTCATGCAAGCGGGTGGTCGTTGTTCCCTGATCTTCAAGCCATTGGTTAAAATCGGCGGAGCTCAGCCCGCCCGGTCTGCCGAACACGCCAACCCTCAAGCAGTCACAGAAACCGTCGCCCATGACGTCCACGTCGTCAACCTTGCCGTCGCAGTCATTGTCAACTCCGTCGCACTTCGTTTCAACTGCGGCAGACGCGACGCAGCTGGGGTCGGCAGCGGAACTGGGCACGCCGCTCTGTTCGCCGAGTTCGTCGTCGTCAATCAAGACTTCGTCCGGATCGCCATACTCAACGGGCGCTCCAGGGGGGGCGTTGGAGGCGGAGTCAGTCGGCGAGCCCAGTGATGGCATCGTGCTCATCGGGCCTGTCGTCGCCGGGCCTACGTTATCGTCGGAGCAAGCCGGGGCGACGAGGGCCGCGCCTAGCAGAAGCCAGCTCAGCCAGCGCGTCCCAAAGGATTGGTGAAACAGAGGTGACGAATTAATTGGTTTGCGTGAAGACATAGGAGTTCCGATCATCGTTTCGCGGCTTACAGCGAAAACGTGTTGAGCAACATCAGTGCTGCGATCTTAAGGTCACCCAGGCAGCACGACGTAAACTACAGAATGGCACATGCCTGGTCAATCGACCGGGCCTCGTCCAGAACGAAGCCGGGTTCTACGACGGTCGTACGTCAGGTGGAGTGCACGGCTCTTGTGGCCGCCTCTAGTGCAAAAAGCTGGGCGCAACGGTTGGAGGCTGTCACCGTGATGACTAGAAGAAAAACGTCTTCCCTCACTTGAACACCTTGGAGGCGTTGAGGTTGTCTCGCCGATTGGTAGCGGACCTGAGAGCCCGCGTTCAGGGCGCCTGCTGCCCCACCACAATGGGCACGTAGCCGACTTCCAGGCCCTGCGGGGGGGTCACGAACAAGCCTGGGTCGAGGGTCAC
Source organism: Pseudomonadota bacterium (assembly GCA_039796375.1). Taxonomy (GTDB): domain Bacteria; phylum Myxococcota_A; class Polyangia; order Polyangiales; family Polyangiaceae; genus SZUA-265. Next base: position 9,893 of record JBDKJZ010000008.1, on the reverse strand, counting down.
GAGCGCGCCGACGGTCGGCGGCGCCATGTAGTCCTTGTCCGGAGTCCAGGTTGCGTGGATCTTCTCCACGAAGGCCTGGAGCTTGTCCTTGTCAGCTTGGCTCATGTTGTACTGCTGAAATGAGGGCTGATCGACGAACCGGTACCACCGATAGGTGACGGTCGAACCATCAGCGAGCTGGGTGGTTTGGTTCGGGGTAGCAGGGCCCGGCGCAGCCCAGGCTCCGGACATGGGGGACGTGTAGGGGTTGCCCGCTGCAGCCTCGGGGAACATCTGCTCAGCCAGCCCGGTCTCCTCTGGGACCTCCGATGCGTCGATGGCGGTCGCCTGGTTGTCTTGCACCCGAAAGTAGCGCGGGAATCGTCCGAACGATGAGCTCCACTGCAAGCCCCACATGTATTCGTCGAAGACGGCCGGTTTGGCGACCTCGTTCACACCGTTCAACGCCTGATTGTTCTGCCGGTAGCCGATATCGTTGGTTTGCAAGGCCGCCTTGAACTCCCCGGCCGCTGCGAAACGCGCGGGCACCGCAGCGCCGCCATCGCGCCAGGCTGCGAACGCGTCGAACATGGCGCTCTTGGAGTAAAGGTGCACGTCCTGAACTAGGACCGAACGATTCTGCGAATCCACCGGAAACAGGAGCTCTGGGATCTTCCGGTAGACCCTGTCATCGTTGCCTCGCGCTTCGAAGTAAGGAACGGTGTTGATCTCCATAGCTCCCCCGCCCAGGGAGCCGCGCCGAGCATCGAGGCCACGCCCGAAGTCGTACGGGTAATTGAACTTTGCGGCGATCTTGCTCCATGTTTCGGCGATGTAATACGCAATCGGTCCCTTAAAATTTGCCGCACTTAGGAAGCAGGTCCACGCCTGATCTCCGGTGGGCATCGTCCCGGTTTGCGCGGCCCGAAAAGGCAGAGCCATCCACGTGTAGCCCATGAAATGGCCCTGAGGCGTTCCGGCGAACGGCAGCCCATCAGGCGGGATGAGAACCCGATTGCTCAACTGCGCTACGCCCAGCTGATCGTCAGGCAGCGCCTGCGCGTCGTAGAAGAAACTCCATCCGGGCGACGCCAACTCGTAGTCGTAGCACTGCGGCGCGAGTCAGGTCGAGCGCAGCGCGGGAAAGATCCGGACAGAAGGAAATGCACACGCCCCCTCGGAAGTGCCTGAAATGTCGGAATTTCGCCGCGTTGGCACAATGAGTAAGCTGTAACCATCGAGGTCGCGCGGTGGGTCGGAATAGCGCCGGCATCTGCTTCGGCACTTCGAAGAGCGCGACTCTACGCGGATGTCGCCGGTTCGACCGCGCCTTGAAGGGAGCGCGGGCGAGGTCCTGCGGGCGTTTTGGGTTCGGAGTGCGTGCCCGAGTGAAACAAGTTACGCGACTACGCAGCATCGAACTGCGCTTCGACTGCCGCGTGTGCCGCCCAAATACTTGTGTTACTCTGCTGAGCTACTCAACTGTGAACTAGCCCCTTCGCTGGATATTTTCGCGCGGGCAAGGCCCCAACACTCGCCGAAAAAATCGAGATAAATAGCAAGCGCTGCAGTCCCCGTCTCAATCATCTTGGCAAGCGCTTCAGGTTGCTGCTTGAGGAGGCGCTCCATGAGCTTATTGTTCAGGGCCGTATGACCGACGTCCACGGCGATGTGTTCGTTCAAGAACGACAGAGCGGCGACGACTTCTTTCCCCAGCCGCGCTTCGAACTGCGCGATCAGTTTCGGCCCGAGCGCCACGCTGAGTCCTTCGATTTCGAGCTCGATCGCGACCTGGGCAAACGGACTATCGCCCGCGATATTGACTTCGTGGAGGGCGATGTAGTCTCGCATTTTTGGGGTAGCCGACTGCTGTAACAGCGCCCCTGCATTCAGTGTTGCACCGTATTTAGAATTGTATAGACCAACCAACGCATGCACGTCATCGATGAACATCAGATGATGACCCGCTTCGTGCTCGGCGTGTTTCCGCAGGCTCTCACCGAGCTCTACGAGACCCACTTCCTTGCAGCGCTGCCCAGCGCGGCGGATCCAGCCGTCAACAGGCTCGGTGATCTGTACGCCAAGGGCACAGTATTGGATCAGAAATCGATGGAGCAACTGGGGAGAAACATCTTCAGCGAGGATCTCGCGGATCTTGGGGTGGGTCACCATGCTCTCTCGAGCCCCACTCAGTGCCGTGTTGTATTCTTGAATTAGACTCATTGTGCTCGCGCTCCTTGATTTGGAACCTCGTTGAAAACGCCGTCCCATGTGAAATTTGCAGAAATTCTCCCACTGCCGAAGACCGGCACTGGACACCGCGATGCAGCCCATCGCTTCCGCAAGGCGGGTCCCAGGTTCGGCGTCGCCCGCAAAGGTCCCCGTCGGTGAGATCACCACGGGGTCGTCGACCCCGAGCTCCGCATAGTACTGCCGCGCGCGAGCTAATAGTGCACACTGCGCTGAGGGCGTCGGCGCCTGCGAACCGACGCAAAAGTACAACTGGACCATGTTGAGAAGGTTGAACAAGGAGGCGTGGCGCGTTCCGGTTTCGCACAGGGCGGCACCCTTGAGTTTGTTGTCAACCCACAAGGTGAATACCGTGCGACCTCGTTCAAAACCTGGAACTAATTCGTCGACGTTCAGCAGGTCGGGGTGGATCGCGAAAAGCTCGGCGGTAAGGTCCGGCAGCTGGGCGCGGACGAGCGCCGTGACTTCAAGTTCGTGCCCCGCCACTCCACGACGGATCTCCATCTGCAGCGGCAAGGGCGACTCAGTTGGGCTGCGAGCGAAAACCTCCCCAGTCTGCTCAAACCGGTCAAACCGCACAACGCAGGCCAACGCTGCGTCGTCCACCCAGTCCAAGAACTGTTCAAAGAATAGGCGATGCCAACTGAGAGTCGTATCGTAAAACGCCAAGAGCCGCGCCGAATCGCCATCAATCAGGCTGGGAACGGACCCAACTAGTCCGTAGAGCACGGTGCGACACACTCCACTCTCTTCGTGCCCGCTAAGGGTTGCCAGTTGGTGGATCATCCAAGCGTGAGGATAAGTTCGCGTCACCGACATATGGCCGAGCACGACGCCATCAGCGCTGCGGTAGACCATGTCTTTCGACCCCGGGCTCGCCAGACGACGCCAACCTTCGGAGATACCCTCACCGGCTCGTAGCGCCAAGTAGCCCGAGTCAGCAAATAGCTTCTCGAGCACCCGTGAATCGATTTGGTGTCGAGCGACTAGGTGAGGAAACCGAGCGTGAAGATACGCGTCGACCATGGCCAAATCACTCGCCGCGACTCGCAGCCGTAGACCCAAATGGCAGACGCCGTGCTTCTGTGATCGGTTTCGAGTCTCTGCCAGGCACCGCAATTGATTGCCGCCTAGCTTCAACACCGCTGGAAACGGCGTTGAAGGGGGAATGGGAGCACCCGGCGGCAAACGCAGCAAGACTCCACCTGGGGTGAGGTCGTGAACCTGACTGACATTCACTTCTGGGGCTCCACCCAACAAGCGCCCCCAATGCAGCACGGCCTGCCCAGCGCCAAGCGTCATCCGGGATACGACCCGGCGATCTTGGGTACACATCCGGGGATTGCGCAGCAGATAGCGCGTACCGGCAAGCGGTTCTAGGTCGCCGGTAATCAAGAAAGGAACCTCGTACATCGAGATCCGGAGGGTGCAGGACCCGCCCAGCAGCGTCCCTCGAACTTCGAGTTCGATGCCCGCGTCTACCACTGAGACAACCCTAGCAGCAGCAACGCCACCCGAAACCTGACAGACCGCGGGCGGCTTCAGCTCGATGAGGCCGCGGCGAATTTCACGAACAATAGCCATTCCCCCAAGTTCAAACACGCGCGCCCGCACATCGCGTTCCATGGGCGGGATGACGAGCCGCTGGGGGTTGTCCGGCGAGGCACTGAGGCTGGGTGGAACCATGTCTGACATTCGACGTTTCTGAAGCGGAGCTACGGCTGGCCCTCACACGGGCCCCTGCCGCCACCTACTGCGACCCGCCCTCAGCAAGACTTAAGTCAGGTCGCCACATTTTAAGGAAATGGGGTCCCCAGGCCGGTTTACAGACAACACCTCGCGGAAAATGAACGGGGAACCCCGATTTACCCTCAAGGCTGTCTTAGGACTGCCGTCTGAAGACATCTGACGATGCCTAGCGCTGCGATCTCCAGACAACTTTCACCCTCTCCGGGATGTGTCATCGCGCACACTCCTGAGTTCGCCGTTTACACCCTCGAGCGCGTGGTCGTGTTGTGGTGGAGAACCGAAGTGGTAGTCGGTGGTGCAAACGCCATCACGACGGCCTTTCGGAAGCTCGTCGCTGAAGGTTCTGAACCCATCGGTTTCCTGACGATCATAAACGCGGACTGCGATGTGCGTACCCCGGCGCCTGTGCGCGCCGCGATCTCCAAGCTCCTGAACACGTACGACAAAACAATTGGGGCGGCGGGGATCGTGTACGGCGCGCAGGGTTTCAAAGCTACGGTCCTACGCAGTGTGATCACCGCCATTAACCTGGCCAGTAGAAGTTCGTTTCCTAACCGAGTCTTTCCGGATCTCCACCACGGCGAGCAGTGGCTGACACAAACGCTCAACTCCCCGGACTTAGCCGGTGACAAACTCAGCAGCGGCATCGCTTCGATGATGGAGGGCTAGTAACAACAACGCGTTTGCCACGGGTAGGCGCAGAAGCGGCCGCCGGCGCGATCTAAGAACGGCACGGTTGATGGGCGACGCGGGCGAGCTCGACGAAGCCTGCGATGTAGTCGATCTTGGCGTCGGCCTCGCGCACCCCCACGAAGATTTGCTTGAAAATGCCCTGCTGGCCCAGGCGGACGTCGACGATGCTGAGCTGCGAGCGGTACTCTTGAACGAGCCAGCGCGGCAGGGCAGCAACGCCGCGGCCACTGGCGACCAGCTGCAGCATGATGTCGGTGTTCTCGACGGTTTTTTGGCTGTGCGGGGTCACGCCAGCGGGCAGTAGAAATTGCGTGTAGACGTCGAGGCGCTCCGTCGAGACGGGGTAGGTGATGAGCACTTCGTCGCGCAGTTGCTGCGGCTCGACGTGAGCGACGCCAGCGAGGGGGTGCGCCGGGCCCACCGCCAACACCTGCTCGTAGTCGAACACCGGCTCGAACCTGATCTCGGGCTTGAAGACTGGATCCGGTGTGACCAGCAGATCGACCTCGAAGCCGAGCAGCGCGCCGTGGCCGCCGAATTGTACTTTCTGCTTCACGTCGACGTCGACGTTGGGCCACGCGACGAGAAACGGAGACACCACGTTGAGCAGCCAGCGGTAGCAGGGGTGGCACTCCATACCGATGCGCAGCGTGCCGCGCGCACCCTGCGCGAACTGACGTAAACGCTGCTCCGCTAAGTCGAGCTGTGGCAGCACCTGATTGGCCACTGCAAGCACGTCTTGGCCGGCTTGAGTCAGGCGCAGGTGGCGGCCCTCGCGCCGCCAAATTTCCATACCCAGCTGCGCCTCGAGCTTCTTGATCGAATGACTGAGCGCTGACTGAGTCAGCCCCAAGACCTCAGCCGCGGCGGTGAGGGAGCCGTGCTTGTCGACCTCACGGACCACGACGAGATGAACGCGCTCAAGCATGTTCGATGAACAATACTCATGGAACCTTGAAAACAAAGCGATGGTGCTCATCGACACCGCCTGCCAAGGTGCTCGTGATGCCCATGTTCTCGAGCAATTCCAGCACCATCGAACGAAGCGCCCCTGAGCTGTCCGCAGAGGGCTCCAGGCTGACCAACAGGTACGCGGAAGGTGGACCGCCCTCTCGACGAAGCCAACCTCGCCAGAGTGCGCGCTGAAGTGACAGCCCTCGTGCGCCGGTACCCAGTCTATGATCGCCCTAGCAACTAGGCCGCTTGCCACGCTCAGGCCCGTGTTGGGCTACGCGCTGCGCCTGCGCGGCATTCGGGTGCTCAGCCACATGGGTGTCAGCGACGCGGAACGTGCCACGCCTCAGGAGCTGATCGTCGCGGTCGACCTCGAGCTCGGCGGTGAGCTCTGCCCGCTGGCGGATGAGCTTGAAAGGGTCGCAAATTACGCTGAAATCGTGCGCATCGTCGACGAAGGCGCGCGCGAACGGCCCGATCGTTTGCTCGAGACGTACGGGCTTCGCGTGGCGCAGCGTTTGGCAGCCTGCTGGCCCGCCGCCGAGCGGGTGCGCGTCGCCGTAACGAAGGCCATCGTGCCGGTAATGCCGCGCACCGACGAAGCGACGGTGGAAATCATACTGGGCGGGACGCTCGCGTGAACACGGTCACTAGCGCCGTGAGTGCGCGCGTCCCGCCGGTTGCGGCGGCTTCGTTCCTGCAGTGTCCCCGGCTCACGTATGCCATAGCTCCGCCCAGCCGCAGCACGCCGCCCGAGCGTCGCAGCCAGATCGCGGCGGCGCAGTCTGCGCGCATCGCGGCGCTGCCGCTCGATGCGCTGCTCGTCTACGATGTGCAAGACGAGGCTTCGCGAAACGGTGCCCCACGCCCGTTCTCGTTTCAGCCCAAAGTCGACGCCCTTTCGTACGCGTTCGACGAGCTGCAGGTCGGCTCGTTGCCGCGCGTGGTGTACCGCGCGGTGGCGGAGCAGGGCGAAGCGTCGCTGCGTCGTTGGCTCGACGGGTTGCACGTTCGAGGCGGGCTCGCGGTGCTGGTCGGAGCACCTTCTCGCCAGATGTCGGCCTCGCTGACCCTGCCGCAGGCCTACTCGCTCTGTCGGAGCCATGTGCCCGCGTTGGCGTTCGGCGGCGTGCTCATCGCGGAGCGGCACCAAGCCGCAGGAGCCGAGGACGCCCGCGTTTGGGCCAAGATGCAGCAGGGATGTGGCTTCTTCGTGAGCCAAACCGTGTGGTCGGTAAGCGCCACGAAGCGCCTGCTCCACGACCTGCGCGTAAGGGTCGAACGAGAGAGCGGGCGGGTTCCGCCGATTCTGCTCACGTTCAGCCCGTGTGGCTCACGGCAGACGCTGGAGTTCTTGGAGTGGCTCGGGGTCGAGCTGAGTAGCTCGGTGAGGCGCGAGCTGCTATCGGCACCGGACATGCTGGCGCGCTCCGTCGAGCTGGCGAGCGAGGCCTTCGACGAGATCCGCGCCTTCGCGGCCGAGCAGGGGCTGCGCGTCGGTTGCAACGTCGAAAGTGTCTCGTCGCGTGCCGAAGAGCTCGATGCTTCTGTCGAATTGCTGCGGCGCATCGACCGGCTGGCGCCTCGTAGCTACTTCGACGATGCCTTGGCGCTGCGCTTGTAGTTGCGCGCGAGCTTCATGAACGCGGCGACGTAGTCGATCTCTGCGTCGCTCGTGCGCACGCCGAGGAAGATTTGCTTGGCGATGCCGTGACGCCCCAGCCGAACCGGGGCGATACGCAGCTGCCGTTGGTGCTCGCTGACCAGCCACTTGGGTAGCGCGGCCACGCCCCGGCCGTTGGCGACCATCTGCAGCATGATGTCGGTCGTTTCGATGGTCTTGTGCCGCTTCGGCACACAGCCCGCAGGTAGCAAAAATTGGCTATAAATGTCGAGGCGCTCGATCTCGACCGGGTAAGTGATGAGCGTCTCTTGCTCGAGTTCGGCGGGGCTCACGTAGGCGCGCCCCGCGAACGGGTGTTGCTTGGCGACCACCAGCACCTGCTCGTAGTCGAACACCGGCTCGAAGTGCAGTCCCTTGCGTCGCAGCGGGTCGGGCGTGACCAGCATGTCGATTTCGTGCGCGAACAGCGCCCCGATGCCACCGAACTGAAACTTCTGCTTCACGTCGAGGTCGACGTCCGGGAGGGCGTGCAAGTAGGGGTCGACGATCTTGAGCAGCCACTGGTAGCAGGGGTGGCACTCCATGCCGATGCGAAGCGTGCCACGCTCGCCGCGTGCAAATTGTGAAAGCACCAGCTCGGCGTGCTCCAGCTGCGGCAAGAGCCGGCCGGATAGGCTCATCAAGTACTCACCAGCGCGGGTCAAGCGCAGCCCTCGGCCTTCTCGCTCCCAAATCGGCATGCCTAGCTGTTCTTCGAGCTTGCGCACGGTGTGGCTCAGGGCCGATTGGGTGAGGCCGAGCTTGCGCGCTGCGGCGGTGAGCGAGCCTTGTTGCCGCACCTCGCGCAGCAGGCTCAGGTGGGCTCGTTCGAGCACGCTCATCTATGAGCTCCAGTCATGGGTGCATGAGAAGGTACCATTATTCTTCATGGTTTCGGGAGCGTAAGTTTAAGGCTCGCTACCTGGAAGGAATATCAATTCATGGCCCGTACCCACAATCTCGGTTTCCCCCGTATCGGCGCTCAGCGGGAGCTCAAGTTTGCTCAAGAGAAGCATTGGAAAGGCCTGCTGTCGCACAGCGAGCTGGAGCAGCTTGCGGTCGAGCTACGCGGTCAGAGCTGGCAGCGCCAAGCGGGCCTCGACTTGGTGCCGGTCGGTGACTTCTCATTTTACGACCAGGTGCTCGATACGAGCTTTCTGCTCGGCAACGTGCCCGAGCGAGCGGGCGCCGAGAAGGTCCAGCCGCTCGACGGTTACTTTCGCGTGGCGCGCGGCCGGGCCGCGGGCGACTCGGGCGCCGGCGTCGCTGCGGGCGAGATGACCAAGTGGTTCGATACCAACTATCACTACATCGTGCCGGAGCTCTCGGCGCAAACCGCGTTTCGGCTCGATGCCTCCCGGCTACTGGCGCAGCTGGCCGAGGCTCGCGCCGGAGGCGTCCCCTTCAAGCCCGTGATCGTCGGACCGGTCAGCTACTTGTGGCTGGGTAAGGCACACGACGGCTCGGAGCGACTCTCGCTGCTCGCCAAGCTCTTGCCCGTGTACCGTGAGCTGCTCACCGTGCTGGCTCGCGAGGGCGCAGACTGGGTGCAGATCGACGAGCCCGCTCTGGTGACGGAGCTGGCTGCAGACTGGCAGCAGGCCTACCTGACTGCTTACGAGGCGCTCAAGGGAGCCGGGAGCAAGCTGCTGCTCACTACTTATTTCGGCCGTTTGGGCGACAACTTGGCGCTCGCCGCCAGGTTGCCAGTCGAGGGCATCCACCTCGATGCCGTGACGGCTCGCGCCGAGGTCGACAGCCTGCTGAGCTCGTTGCCCGAAGGGCGCGTGCTGTCGCTCGGGGTGGTGAGCGGCCGTAATATCTGGAAGGCAGACCTAGCCAAGGCCCTGGACTACCTGGAGCCAATCCAGCGCAAGCTGGGCGATCGCTTGTGGCTCGCGCCGTCGTGCTCACTGCTGCACGTACCGGTAGACCTAGCGAGCGAGCAGAAGCTCGATGCCGAGCTGTCCTCATGGCTCTCGTTTGCGCAACAAAAGCTCGAAGAGGTGCGCGTGCTCGGGGCCGCGCTGAACCACGGGCGTGATGCGGTCAAGCAGGCGCTGACCGAAAACGCGGGTTGCTTGGCGAGCCGCCGCAGCTCGAGTCGGGTCACCAATCCGCGCGTGCAAGCGGCGATCACTGCCTTGGCGCAGAGCGTGGGCAGCCGAAAGTCTCCCTATGCAACGCGAGCCGCCGTGCAAGCGAGAGCCTTCAACTTGCCGAAGTTTGCGACCACCACCATAGGCTCGTTTCCGCAGACCGCCGAGATCCGCAAGGCGCGCAGCGACTTCCGTGCCGGTAAGCTGGAGCTGGGCGTGTACGAGACGAAGATGCGCGGCGAGATCGAGCGAGCCGTCCGCGAGCAGGAAGAGCTGGGGCTCGACGTGTTGGTGCACGGTGAGGCCGAGCGCAACGACATGGTCGAATACTTCGGCGAGCAGCTCGACGGCTACGCCTTCAGCGAATTCGGCTGGGTGCAGTCGTACGGCTCACGTTGCGTGAAGCCGCCGATCTTGTACGGCGACATCAGCCGCCCCAAGCCCATGACGGTAGACTGGATTCGCTACGCCCAGTCGCTGACCTCGAAGCCGATGACGGGCATGTT
>JBDKJZ010000007.1:0-30626 GCA_039796375.1 Pseudomonadota bacterium | reverse complement strand
GGCTCCTTCTCTGTGAGGACTTCCGCGCGATATTCGGGTCGGGTCTCCTGGTAAGTTTGGTAGTCCACGAGCTCTGTTCTATCTACACGTCTCACTTCGCACGCTCCTCGCCTGACGGCTGCGCCGGCCCGGGCAGCCGAGGAGTACCTTCGGCTGCGCGGTAACTCCGTGCGAGCAGCGACATCGGGTGAAGCGGCTTCTTTCCCGCGTGCTGCTCGAATTGTATCGCGGCGAGCGGGCAGTCCGTGACCCACGTTTCCGCTTCGTCTTCGGCTTGCATTCCGTCGAAGGCTTTCTTCCCAACGCGCTGAGAGACCTCAAACCCTTCCACTTTCATCGCGTAGGTCCCGTCGTGCCCGCAGCACTCCATGACCGTCGTGACTTCGGCGCCGGCTTTTGCAATCAGGTCACGCCCCTTAAAGCCCACGGCTTGGGCGCGCAGGTGGCAAGGTGCATGATAGGCGACCTTCTGAGGGACGTCCGCGAAGTGGGTGTTGAAGCGCTCCTCTTTTCGGATGCCCCAAATGTATTCCCCGGGGTCTCTGACCGCGGCAGCGACCTTCTCGGCGCGAGCGCGATCTTTTTCGGCGACAAGCGCAGGGTACTCGTGGCGAAGCATCATCGAACAGGTGGGGTTGATCGCGACGACTTTGGCGCCGGCGTCCACGAACGGCTCAAGCCTATCCAGGTTGATGCGAGCCCGGCGTCGAACTTCATCCAAGTTGCCACGCTCCCACGCGGGCATGCCGCAGCAAACAAGATGCGAGGCGCAGCGTAGGTCGACGTCGTTGCGCTCGAACACCTCGACCGTGTCTTTGCCGATCTGCGGTTCGTTGTGCTGGACGTAGCAAGTTTGAAACAGCACCGCCTCTCCGCCCGGTTCGCTCTGAATGAGACCGCGACGCTTGGCCCACGCCTCAAAGGTCGAACTCGCGAAATCCGGCAGGAGCTTGTCTCGGTGAATGCCGAGCGTCTTCTCCATGAACCAGCGATGCAGGCCAACCCGATTCATGACGTTGGCCATGCCAAAGCTCGCCCGGGCGAGTGCTCCCGTTGTGTCAGGGTCGCCGAGGACCCGATCACTCAGGCTCAGGCCGCGCTCTTTGGTGCGTTGTGCATTGTAGCGATGCACTAGCTTGGGAAAGTCGAGCTGAAACTCGTGATTGTCTCGCGGCGTGTATGGGCACTGGACTTCGCACAGCTTGCACTGGAAGCAGTCGTCCATCACGGTCTCGGTTTCGACGTCCGTAATCTTGCGTACATCGCCGTCATGGTTGTCGTCGATGAACTTGAACAGCTTCGGGAAGGAGTCGCAGTACTTGAAGCACATGCGGCAGCCGTGGCACACCTCGAACACTCGCGTGAGCTCAGCCTGAAGGGCCCCTTTGTCCCAATACTTGGCCTCGCGCGGATCGTAGCTCAAGCCGGGGGTGGGCTGGTAAGATACGTTGTGACTCTTGGGTCGATCGCCCTTGGCTGTGGGGGGAGCTTCGTGATTCAAGGGATCCATCCTTACGCGAGATCTTCGGAAAGCAGGTCACCCCTGGGGTGACCTGCTTTCGTTTGCAGGTGATTTAGGAGATATCGTCGAGCAGCGACTGGAAACGGCCCGCGTGTGACTTCTCTGCCTTTGCGAGGGTTTCGAACCAGTCAGCGACTTCGTTGAAGCCTTCTTCGCGTGCGGTCTTAGCCATCCCCGGGTACATGTCCGTGTACTCGTGCGTTTCGCCGGCGACTGCCGCCTTGAGGTTCTTCGCTGTGTCGCCGATCGGCAGACCGGTTGCGGGATCACCCACCGACTTCAAATAGTCCAGGTGTCCGTGCGCGTGTCCGGTCTCGCCTTCTGCCGTCTCGCGGAAGTTGCCGGCGATCTCCGGGTAACCTTCCACGTCCGCGATCTTCGCGAAATAGAGGTATCGGCGATTCGCCTGGGATTCGCCGGCGAAGGCTGCCTTCAGGTTATCTTGGGTCTTTGACCCTTTTAGATTTGCCACTTTGTGTTTCTCCTTGAACGTGTGCCTAGATTGGCCGGAGGCAGACTATGCCACGGGCCTGAGAGCTTCTGGGAAAGTCCAAGCAAGAAGTGAGCAAGCGCTCTAGCGTTACCGATTCACGGGCCAGATTCTAGAACAAGATATCTAATTTCAGTGGGTTAACGGCAGCTGTACGAGGGGAGCCGCACTGGCTCTGGTCAGCGCTGAGTCCAAGATAGACGATATTACGTTATCAGTACTACGAAATAGAGTTATCTCGCTGCCCGCGACGGGACACCGCCCCGCCGCGCTAGTACCCGCGCCTATCGACTTCGGATCGTGGCTGCTTCGGCATGGGCGCTTAGCCCTTCATGGCGTGCGAAGGCGTCTACGTCAGACATGTCCTCGGCTAGGGCTTCTGCCGAGTACGCGACCCAACTGCTCGCTTTTCGGAAGTCGTTGCAGCTGAGCGGGCCGAAGAACTTTGCTGTGCCGCCGGTGGGTAACACGTGAGATGGACCCGCGTAGTAGTCGCCCAACGGCACGGGCGTCTGACTCCCGACGAAGATTGCCCCGGCGTGACGAATACGTGCGAGGCAGTCGTTGTCATCCTGGGTCATAAGCTGCAGGTGTTCGGTTGCGAACTGGTTAGCAAGATCACACGCGTCTGACAGCGTTGGCACGACCAGTGCGGCGCAGTACGATTCCAGAGAACGGCGAATCGGCAAGTGTCGGTCCAGCGTCGACAACTGCTCTTCGACGGCGGACGCGACGGCCCGAGCGAACGGTTCGCTGTTGGTGGCCAATACAGCCGAGCCAGGATCGTGTTCCGCCTGCGCGAGCAAATCAGCCGCGACCCAGCGTGGATCGGTGCTGTCGTCTGCGACGATAAAAACTTCACTGGGGCCTGCGATGGAGTCGATGCCCACGCGTCCGAACAACTGTCGCTTGGCCTCCGCGACAAAGGCATTGCCTGGGCCGACGACTTTGTCGACTTTACGAATAGACTCAGTGCCATACGAGGCCGCGGCGATCGCCACAGCCCCGCCGATGCGGTAGACTTCGTCGACCCCGAGCTCAGCCGCCAGAGCCAGCGCCATCGGGTTGATATCACCGCCTGTGGGGGGCGAGAACATCACGACCTCCTTCACGCCGGCGACGAGCGCGGGGACTACGGTCATCAGCACGGTCGATGGGTACAGCGCTTTGCCACCAGGCACGTAGACAGCGACGCGGTCGATGGGGGTGTATCGCACCCCGAGGCTCCTGCCGCCGCGAATCAACAGTGGCGGCGCCTGGACGAGGATGTGCTGCTGATACTCGCGAATGTTCCGAATGGCGCGCCGCATCAGCGCGAGGAATTCTTGATCTGCTTCCGCATGGGCGCGGGCTATTTCTGCGCTGCTGACTCGCAGTGTGGCGGGTGTTAGATGGGCGTTGTCGAGGCGATTGACCAAGCGAACCACCGCTTCGTCGCCTTCGCTCTTCACTTGACCCAAGATATCCGCGACTAAGCTCGGAACGTTGTGGGGGCTCTCGCTCTTCGAGCTATTTGAATCTGACACCACTCCGCCCCCGTGCAGTCGACTTCGGAGGGACTCCACCTGCTCTAGAAAGTCGGCGGCCTGGGAACTCAGAATGCGCAGAGACGACACGGGCGGAGCCTACATGAGGCAGTTCGTCCCGGCAATTGCTGCACGCGTCGTCGCCGGGTACAACCTCGCTGGTGACCAAGAAGACCGACTTTCAGGTGGAGACACTCACCGCCCAGGCCGCGGGTTTTCACCGCACGGGGCACTCAGGCTTGGTCCCAAGTCTCGAGCTCGCGACGACCTACGATCGTTCCCACGGACCCGGACCCGTCTACACGCGCGACCAGAATCCGAGCTACCTCCCGGCTGAGGAGCTACTCGCGACGCTCGAGCACGGCAGCCAAGCGATGCTGTTCAGCTCGGGCATGGCGGCGGCGACAAGCGTCATCGAGTCGCTCGAATCCGGGCAGCGAATCGTCGCCCCGAAGGCGATGTACTGGGCGTTGCGCAGGTGGCTCTCAACCTTTGCAGCGCGCCGGGGGGTTGAGGTCACCTGGGTAACCCCGCATGTGATCGATGAATGGCAGGTGGCCCTCCGGCGCGAAGCGCAGCTCGTCTGGATTGAGACCCCGGCCAACCCCCTCCTTGAGCTGACCGACATCAGCGCGGTCAGTGAACTGGCCCATCGTGCGGGTGCGCAGGTGGTCGTCGACAACACGACCGCAACGCCGATCCTGACACAGCCTCTGCGCTTGGGCGCGGACCTGGTGATGCACTCCGCGACCAAGTCGCTCAATGGGCACTCAGATGTTCTTGCCGGGGCTTTGGTTGTGAAGGATGCCGGGTCGGCGCTCTGGGCTTACTGCCGCGCCGAGCGGGCCATGCGGGGTGCGGTGTTGGGTCCGTTTGAGGCTTGGTTACTACTTCGCGGCATGCGGACATTGCCGCTGCGCGTGCGCCAAGCGTCTCAGAGCGCGGCGGAGGTCGCGCAGTTCTTGAAACAGCACCCGTCAGTGCTGGAAGTGTTCTACCCCGGGTTGGCCATGGCAGAACAAAGGGAGCTGGCCAATAAACAAATGTGCGGAGGATTCGGTAGCTTGCTCTCGTTTCGGGTTCGCGGGGGGGGGGAGCGCGCAGCGCGGGTTGTTAAGCGCTTGGAGTTGTTTAGGGACGCGACGTCGCTCGGTGGAGTCGAGAGCCTCGTGGAACAGAGGGCCCGTGTGGAGGGACCAGCCTCCGGACTGCCTGATGACCTACTGCGACTCAGCATCGGGATCGAGGCCTGCGGCGACTTAGTGATCGACCTGATGATCGCGCTCGAAGAGTAGTGTCAGGTCAGCCACCTGGAGCGGGAGCGAATCGGCCTGGGAACGGATCAGCGTTCCGACGGCGGCGTACCTCGTCGTCCCAGTAGAAGCCTTCCTCGGCGAATAGCGCGACCCCGATCACACCGATGTTGGCGCCCTTGCCGCGCGACGCAGCGTAGGAGCTAGCGACGTTCCCGAAGCGAAATGAGCGGATCGTCTCGTAGCTCTCGCGAAAACCTTCTATCGTGAGCGTGCCCCAAGGGTCGATCACGTAGCCGCGCTTGTCGAGGGATCCGTCTTGGCCATCGACCACGTCGAGGCCGTCCACGGTGGCGACGACTTCGAAGCGACCCGGCGTGTGGTTCTGCACTTGCAGTTGGTAGCGATCGCCTGAGTCGCCAATGACATAGTGGTGCCCTCCGGAAAACACCGCAGGCAGCGGGTCGCCTCCGGAGTCCACGACGCTGATGGTTAACGCGCCACCCCGCACCGGAAATACTCCTCCTTGCGCAGCGCTGTCGCGCTGGCTCGCCGCGCGCACACCGTCGGCATCGTCGTAGTACATGGACACCAGGTCGAGCGGTGAAGCGCTTTGGCGGCGGAAGGAGACCTCCGTGATGCGACTTTGACGCTGCTCACCCCACGCAGTCGCCAAACCCGGGCGACGCCACGAGGGAGGCACTGCCGAGTCCTGCGCGCTGCGTTCTTGTTCCGCGGCAGCTTGAGGCGCCCCCGCCTGTTCCGTCTTCGAGCGGGCGGCGTCGTAGTCCGCATGCTCGTACCGACCGCGTGAGGCTGGGGGAGAGGCAGGGATCTCTGGAGCGGCTAGCCTGGCTTCCTGCGGCTTGTTTCCGCAGCTGAGGAGGCCAGTGGTCAGGAGGACGAGAATCAGTGGGAACCAAAAGGGCTTCAATTTCATTGCTGAGTGCTCCAGGGTTTGCATGACGTGGGGCCTCAACGCCGACGGGGCGAGTCACTTACACCTGCTTGGTCGTTTGCACCGTCAGTGTTCGGATTCGGACTGAGTGGGTGCGAGTTGTTCAGCTTCAGTACACTTCCGCGGGGGAGGTGTGGGCCCTCCCTCGACAGTGTCGCAGGGATTAGCATAGGCCGAGGGATTTCGCCTTTCGTCTGCGTAGGGCCCTGTCATCACTAGGAGTGCTCTGAGAGAGACGCGCATTGCGTTCTTGCGCCGGATAGTTCCACTTCTATGACTCGTGCTCGTATCGTTTGTTCCGTATCCGCTATTGTGCTGAGTGCGCTCGGGTGTAGCAGTACCCCTGAAGTGAACGGCGGAGTCAGCTCTGGGGTAGATTCCGCCCCGGACGCCGGCCAGACCCGCGCTGAGCCGCCCAGTGACGAGCCGGGCAACGAGATCGTCGTCGACGACCCTAGCTCGCAAACGGGGGGCCGAGGCCCCGCGTGCGACGCTGGAGGGTGTGACCGGTTTTTGCTCTCGGACGCAGGCCCGGCGTGCGGCGACGCGGTCCTTAATGACGGAGAAGAGTGCGAGGATGGCAACACGCTGCCGGGGGATGGCTGCAACGGGGCTTGCGCCGTTGAGCCGCATTCCGTCTGTGATGTTCCGGGTGAACCATGTCGTTCGACGATCGCCTGTGGCGACGGCAAGCTCGATCCTGGTGAATTTTGTGACGATGGCAACAACTCGGAGGGCGATGGTTGTAGCGCCGACTGCATCGGTCAAGATCCGTCCTTCGTCTGCAAGCCCGGAGCCGTTTGTACTCGCCTGTTTGTCTGCGGCGACGGCCGAGTCAATGGCAGCGACGCGTGTGACGATGGAAATCTCGTGAGCGGTGACGGCTGCACTTCGGAGTGTAAGCTTGAGGCTGGTTATCGCTGCCGTCGACCCGGTGCGGCTTGTGAACTGTTGACAGGCTGCGGCGATGGGCAACTTCAGGGCGGAGAAGAGTGCGATGACGGGAACGAGAGCTTCGGCGACGGCTGTTCGGGCATTTGCAGTGTCGATCCGTTTTACGACTGCGACGTCCCGGGCGAAGCGTGCGTGTTCACCATTGAGTGTGGCGACGGCAAGCGTGAGGTGGGCGAAGCGTGCGACGACGGTAACGAAGTCGACGACGATGGCTGTACCAATCTATGTGAACAAGATCCGGCTTTTGTTTGCCCCGGTCCAGGGCAGCCGTGTGTGCGGTTGGTGCAATGCGGGGACAGCCGGGTCGGCGCGATGGAGCAGTGCGACGACGGGGGCAGCGCCCCTGGCGATGGCTGTAGCGACACCTGCCTAATCGAAGAGGGCTATATTTGTCCGGCTCCGGGGGCACCCTGCCGTGTGATTCGCTACTGCGGCGATGGCTCTGTTGACGCTGGAGAACAGTGTGACGACGGCGGGAACGAGCCAGCAGACGGCTGCTCGTCCAATTGCCAAGTGGAAGCGGACTGGGATTGTCCCTCCGGCAAGAACTGCGCCTACACCGTGGTGTGTGGTGACGGCGTGGTCAACGGCGTCGAGGCGTGTGATGACGGAAACACCGCGGGCGGCGACGGTTGCGCCGCTGCTTGTGATGCGGTCGAGCTGGGCTTCGAGTGCCTGCGTGCGGGGATCCGCTGCGAGGGGGTCTGTGGCGACGGCCTAATCGTTGGTCGAGAACAGTGTGAAGACAACGACGCTACTCCCACATCCGGCGACGGCTGTTCCGCTAGCTGCAAAGTCGAAGACGGATTCGTTTGTGGGAGCGTGGGGCAAGCGTGCCATTTGCCCGCGTGCGGTGACAGCGTGACTGAGGGAGACGAGGGCTGCGACGACGGCAGCGACCACCACACCGGCGACGGCTGTTCGCCGGGGTGCCTATTGGAGCCGAACTGCCGTGGCGGCGCTGCGTGTTCATCGACGTGTGGTGACGGATTGATGCTGGCAAGCGACGACGAAGCCTGTGACGATGGGAACACCACTGCCGGCGACGGCTGTTCACCCACCTGCACTATCGAAGCGGGCTGGTCCTGTCCGGTAGCTAGCCTGAGCACGTTGCCTTCCACTCTGAACATCCCGGTTCTGTATCGAGACTTCATCGCTAGAGATGAGAACGGCTCGACTCGGCACCCAGACTTCGAAGAGTATGGGGGAAGTGACGTGACCCCGGGGATGGTGGAAGACGAGCTCTCCTGGTTCAATGGCGAGCCAGGCCTACCTGTCTACACGGGTGTTTGTGAAGACGGTGGACCGAACATCGGCGATACCGGCATCTGCCCATACAACGCCCAGAGCACCAACCAAGGCGCCTTCGATCAGTGGTATCGAAACACGCCGGGTGTCAACATTGAAGTCCCCAGTTCACTGACGTTTACCCGGCAGGGCAATAGCGACACCTACGTGTTTGATGTCGGTGGAGCTAACCTTTTTCCCGTTGACAACCTGGGCTGGGATGCGGCGGATCTGGAACGCCAGTCCAGCGGGCACAACTTCGGTTTCACGACTGAACTCCGCTACTGGTTCGAATACCGTGGGGACGCAAGCGGCCAGTACCCGTTTCTTGAGTTCTCCGGGGACGACGATGTCTGGGTCTTCATCGGCGGTAAGTTGGCCGTCGACGTTGGGGGTCTGCATCCCAAGCGAACGCGCAACATTACGCTCAATTCTACGGCCGCGGGTGACCTCGGTCTCGAAGTTGGGAAGGTCTACGAAATCGCCTTGTTTCACGCTGAGCGACACACCAACGCGTCAAACTTCAAGCTGACTCTCGGCGGATTCGTCGGCCGCCGAAGCGAGTGCACTGAGATTTGCGGCGACGGTAGTGTCATCGGAGATGAGCTCTGCGATGACGGAGTGAACAACAGCCTGTTCACTGGTGACCAAGTCGAGTACGGTAAATGTTCAGCGGATTGCAGAGCGCTAGGTCCCTACTGCGGGGACGGAGGGACCAGTCCTGGATTCGAAACCTGCGACAACGGGGTCAACCGCGACGGCTGGGGCGATGTCGGCGCGACCGCGTGCGCGGTCGGTTGCGTCGCTGTCCCAAGTTGTGGCGATGGCAACCTAGACAACCCATTCGAAGAGTGCGACGAAGGCGCGGGCAATACCCTAACTGGCTACAACGGCTGCACCACCGCCTGCGAGGTAGGTCCACGCTGTGGTGACGGCAAAGTCGAAGCCGGGCACGAGACCTGTGACGATGGTCTCAACGATGGGCGCTACGGGGGATGCAGCCCTGAATGTGGAGACGCGGCGCGTTGCGGTGACGGCGTGATTCAGTCCGAGTGGGGTGAGCAATGTGACGGGACAACAGATTGCTCCGCGACCTGCATGTTCAAGGGCGTCTGCGGCGACGGAATTGCGCAGACGTTCCTCGGCGAAGAGTGCGACGATGGGCAAAACCTTGGGGGCTATGGCCGCTGCTCTGCCGGGTGCGTCTGGGGACCCCGCTGCGACGACGGCGTCGTTCAGACTCAGGAGCAGTGCGATGAGGGCTCAAGTGGCAACTCCGGCGGCTACGGCCAGTGTGACCCGCAATGTCGCCTCGATGGCTACTGCGGTGACGGCGTCGTCCAGGCGGACTTCGGCGAAACTTGCGATGACGGTATCAACGACGGCGTCTATGGCAGCTGCCTTGTGGACTGCAAGGTTGGGCCGCGTTGCGGGGATGGCTCGGTGCAGGATGAGTGGGGTGAGCAGTGTGACGGCACTCCAAATTGTTCGGAGAACTGTCGTTTGGGTGCGCAGTGCGGCGATCAGGTCGTGCAGAAGAGCCTCGGAGAAGAGTGCGACGATGGGACCAATGATGGCGGGTATGGCGAGTGTGGACCGGTCTGCACCTACGGGCCTCGCTGCGGCGACGGAGCCGTACAAAAGTCGCATGAAGAGTGTGACGACGGACTGAACGATGGCGGCTACGGCGAATGCGCACCCGGCTGTCGGGTAGGCGCGGGCTGTGGCGATAGGGTTGTTCAGTCCGCCGCAGGCGAGTCCTGCGACGACGGCAACGCCGTATCTGGCGATGGCTGCAGCTCCGGGTGTCGCCTAGAAAGCGGCTCATCCATCAGGTGAGCGCTCGGGGCAAGTGACCTGGCGCTGGCAGCGCCCCGATAGGCCGGAGTGGCCGAGGTCGCCGGCCCCCCTCGTGGCGCGGGACCCGGAAAAACATTACGCGACTGCCGCTCCTCGCGTATCCTGACCGCACTACCTCCACCTGGACCAGCGAGCACCGCTGGGCCAGATTTGAGGTAACCACGACGGACGAAGGAGCAGATCACGGAACGGGTGTCCCCAATACTGGAGCTAGGCGACGCGCTATTGCTGCGTTTAGCGGGAGCGGAGGACGCTGAGGTCCATTCGGTTCGCGTGCGCAGCCTCGAACGAGGCGTTGTGTCAGTTCGCGGGCAGAATTGCACGTTGCAGACGGGCGACGTGGTGCGCGTCGACTTGGTCATCCCCGCGGATGCCCGCTACGTGGTCGACGCGCGAGTTCGCTTGCAGCCGGACGGCAGCTTCGTCCTGGATTTGCGAGGCGAGTGGATGCGGGTTCAGCGGAGAGAGTACTTCCGGATTCGGACCGGGGTCATCCCCGTCCGGGTTGTTCGCGAGCGGGCGCGTCGCAAACCCACCGACGAGCGCTCCAAGAGTTGGCTGTTTGACGTGAGCGGCGGAGGCGCGCTCGTAGAGACGAACCTTCCACTCGAGCAAGACGAGTACGTGCACGTCAAGTTTGAGTTACCCCTTGAGCCAACTGAGGACCTCTCGGTCGATCCCGACGCGCCTCAAAGTGTGATAGTCGACCTCCCTGTCCGGGTCGTGCGAGTGGACGAGCTCGACCGGGGGCGTCGTCGCCGAGTGGGTCTGCGCTTCGGGGCAATCCCCCAGAGCCTGCGCACCGAGATACTCGGCTGGGTTTACGCGCTTCAAGCTAGACGCCGGGCGCGCGAAGTCGATGCGACGTTCGACGCCTTCGACGATTGAGCAAGCTCAGCGCTGCAGCTTGAGAGCGAACTCGCCATCGGCCCCGGGATAGTCCGCTGAGAACAGCGAGACAGTCGTCTTCTCGGGGCTCTGCTCAATCAGGCCTCTGAGCCCCGCAAGACCTGGTCCGCTCAGGTCGCAGCGCTCGAACACGACATCCGCTTTCTTCCACTTGGCCAAATCACGATGCTCCCCCAAGTCGATGCACGTGACCGGAATGTTTAGCGCGAGCGAGAGACGGAACACCCGCGTCTCGTCCTTCAAGTAGTCGATCACGTAGTCGCCGTCCGGCGGCTGAACGATTCGCGACGTGCAGAGGCCGAAGCGCGGGTCTGATCGCTCGGCGCATCGCGTATTTTCGGTGCTTCGGTCGCCCGCCTCCCGAACGCGCAGAGCGAAGGCGAGAAAGTGCTTCACGGGATCCTCGGAGCCGCCCCGTCGTGTAGCCGTCGGCTCGTGTTTGCGCTTGCGCTCAAGGGCGCGCTGCAGCCTCTCGAGGTGGTATGCGGACGCCTTGCCGCAGAGTTCCTGGGTGCGCAGGTAGAGCTGTTCGGCTTGGGGCAACGTGCCGCTGACCGTCGCCTCCAGCGCAGCCTTGCGGGACGCCAGGCATTCGACGGTCTCTCTGCGTTCGCTATTGCAGCCGAACGACGCGCTGACTAGCAAGACCGGCACAAGTCGACGCAAAATGTGGGCTCTCTCCATGAGTGACGACTTTTGATCGATCTGGGCGTCGCCACGTCTGCTGAAGCCCGCGCGAGAGATAGCCGAGTTCGGCTCTTTTAGAGGACCACGCGGCTGGGACCCAGGCATGCTACCAGACTGTATTGCCGCCCTCGCGGGGTCGCAACGACTGAGTTGCGGGGGGCGTGATCGATTAGTGTTGGTTCGCGAAGGCGCTGCGCTTGAAGCGGAGCTGTTCGCACCTTTGCGATAGCTCAAGACGTTTCAAACGAAGCTCAGTGCGCTTCACCTTGATCTCGGCCGCAGTTGTCAATGAGCTGGACCACCACCCGCCTAGATGTAGTTGTGTTTCACCAAGCACTACTCACCCAGAGTCGTGCGAAGAACCACAGCGACCGTTTTGCCACCGATCGGGGCCAGTCCCGCAGCGGCGTCCCCGAGTCCCTCTGCGTCCGGAGCCCAAAAAGGGCACAGCGGCTCGGGGGAGGGAGATCCCGAGCCGCTGTGCAATTTCGAGAAACACAGGGACTTAAACAGGAGGAAGGGCCGCAGGGCGACCCCGTAGGGGAACATAGCGCAACAGCTTCCCAGGGCAATAGGGTTGGAGCCCGGCAGAGCGTTTGGGAGCCGGGCCAGTGCCCGGGGACCCTCGTCCCGGACCCGGTGAGAGGAGGATTGAGTTCGTCACGGGGCGGCACTCCCCTGTGAAAGACCGGAGAAACGCCCGCGGGTGTACCACCGCGCGGCCCGAAAACAGGCGTTTATCCTTGCCGACCTAACCCGGTACCCGCGCGTCTGTTCAGCGGGGGCGAACCGCCGCCCACGCGGCCCCAGGGTCGGGGAGAGGGAGCCGGCCTCTCCAAGGTCTAGGCCGGCTCCTTCGGGCTCGCCTATACTCAGACCTATGCGCCCTTCAGTTAGACGCCCGATCCAAAAAATTGGCCTATTGGCCGGCTTTTTCCTAGGGTCGCTCTACTTGTGCCCCGCACAAGCTCAGGTTGGAGACGCTCAGGCGAGCGCGACAGCCGAGTCGCTATTCCGAGAGGCGAAGGACCTGATGTCGCAGGAAAAGTACTCGGACGCGTGCTCGAAGTTCGAGGCTAGTCAGTCTCTGGAAGCCGGGTTGGGAACCCTCCTGAACCTGGCTGATTGCTACGAGAAGGTTGGCCGCACAGCGAGCGCGTGGGCTGAGTTCCTGCGCGCGGCGGCTCTGGCCCGGCGCTCTGACCAGCCCGACCGGGAGGAGATCGCGCGCGAGCGCGCGAGGCTACTAGAGCCGCTGCTTACGCGTCTTGCTATCCAGGTCCCCAGGGAAGCGGCTGTTTCGGGCCTGGTAGTCAAGCGGGGCGAGGTGGAAGTGGAGCAGGCCGCTTGGGGCAGTCCGATCCCCGTCGATCCCGGTAAGTATGTGGTGACGGCCTCTGCACCGGGGCGCCTGCCCCAGGAGTTCAAGGTCGAACTGGCGGCACCGGGGGAGACGGTGCAGCTTCAGCTGACACTTCTGGAAGAAGCTCCGGTGGCAGCCCCCAAGCTCGAGCCCGAACCCGCGCCCCCAGCGCCTCCGCCAGCGCCGCTAACAGTGGCGCCGGCCGTCCAGCTAGACACTGCTGCGAGTTCACAGCAAACCTGGGGATGGGTGCTGGGTGGTGTTGGAGCTGCCGCCCTCGCCGGTGGAGGCGTACTCGGCCTGCTCGCCAAGGGACAGTTCGACGACGCGGGGTGCGAAAACGGTCTTTGCCCAAGTCCTGCCGCGCAGAAAGACTCGGAAGCGGCTTTGGATCTCGCCAACTACGGAACGATTAGCGCGGCGATCGGCGGCGCGCTCCTGGTTACCGGCGCCGCGGTGTACCTATTGGCACCCAGCGCGTCCGATGCCCGGGCTGAGGCTGCAAGTACGAGCCTCGCGGTTGTCCCGATGGTGTCCGGCGAGCGCCGGGGCCTCTGGCTAACCGGCGGTTTTTGAGTTCTTACAGGGGTACACCATATAAGCGAGCTCCGGCAGGTGCGGAGCCTGCGGGGCAATCGGAAACGTCCCGATGTTCCTCATCCCGAGGTGCTCAGACAGACGGAGCGCTGCTGCGTTGCTACTTGCGATGAACGCGACCACGTAGTGTAGGGGCGAACGGTCAGCAAATCTGAAGGTCTCCTCCAATCCGAGCAATGTCGGGCGCCCAGGCATTTGCTTCGGGCTAGTGTAGGCGCTCAACTCGGCCATCACGCCTACGACGGCTGGGTTGCTTCGGAATGGTGACAAGCTCTGCCAGCTGACGACTTCGCCGTCGCTGTTTTCGACCACAAAATACTTGAACACGTCGTTCTGTGCCGCCAGTCGCTGGCGGAAGTACGCCGCGTAGTCGACTTCCCCGCTGGGGGCGGAGCCCAGGCTGTTCTCTACCCCGTTCAACCAGATCTCATGGATAGCCTCGGCGTCTTCGACGGTCCCAGCGCGCACTGTGTAGCCCATGGCGTCCGATTTAGCAGACGCTCGACAAACGCGGGAACTGGAATCACGGGCGTCAAAATTGTTCACTGGGGACGACGGTGACCCACTGTCAGTTGTTGTAGGTCACACTGTATTGTTTTTGGCGACTCCGACCTGGTCGAGTTTGGCGGTCGAGGGTAAACCAAGCGCGATGCAAGAGCTCAAAGCCGGCGACGTCCTGTCGTATTCTTCGGGAAGTCACAACCGCGGACCCTATGGATTTCGAGCGCTGCGCAAAGGGGGCAACTTGCGGGCGTACCTGGAAGGCCGCTGGCCGCAGCTGTTTGAGGGCTTCGGGGGACGACTCCCCCTCGTCATCAACGCTTACCCCGCAGCCTTGGGCACGTTCGAGTTTGGGGTTTACGTCGACACCTATCTCAGCCTGTCCACTGGGTCCCGGGCCTTGCATCTCGCGCATCTTGAGAACATGCCGGTGATGCTCCTCGGGCAGCCGTTGTACATCGCAGATCTGCTGTACCGACACATGCGATCAGAAGATGCTCGACTTCCAGACACGTTGCTGATCGGCAGCGGCGGCTATGTCATGCCGTGTTCGTTGGAGATGGCGCTGCGCGAGCTTTGCGCGCCCCAGGTCAAGCACCTGAACATGTTCCACGGCTATGGAGTCGCTGAAGTGGACGCCGGTTGCCTGCTCGCCGTGCGGCGCGACGACGAAGGTCAGCTTGTCTACGAGCGCCGCAGCGAGCACGTCGGTGTGGACTTCGGCGACCATGAAGAGCTGTTGTTGTCCCTGCGGGACAACGACGGACAGACGGTGATTGACCGTTTCCCGACTGGCGACTCTGGGCGCGCCGCTTCAGGCGGGTATGTGGTGTGGAACGATGAACGCCTACACCCGAACGTCTACAAAATCTTGGAGAGTTGGACGCCTGACGACTGGAGCCGACGGACGGGTTACCTCTACTACGGTCGCGAGGTCCGTTTTCAGTTGCGCAAGGGGGAGAAGCCGACAGCGGCAATTGAGTGTGAATTCCACGACTACGAGAAGCGCTACGGCCACTACTGGCTATTCAAACCACAATGGAGCCGGGTGAAAGATGGCGGGCGAAGCGCCCCACTGAGGCGCACCATCATGTGAGGCGCGTGTCGGAGACTGTGCGGTCTCCTCACGGGGCCGGGGTAGTTCCGGCCTGAAGAACCCGAGTGGCGCCAGTTCTCCGCTTGCCGCGCTGCAGCTGGACCCGTATCCTAACCGTTCGCAGCTCACCGTAGCGGCGGCAGTGGCGCTATGAACCAACCCTCAGAAATCGAAGTCAAAGAAGGGGACGTTCTCGACGGCAAGTATCGGGTGGAGAAGATCTTAGGCGCCGGAGGGATGGGCGTTGTGGTTTCCGCCCAGCACACGGTTCTCAACAACCGGGTCGCGCTCAAGTTTTTGCTTCCAAGTGTTGCCAGAAGTGATCAAACAGCGGCGCGCTTCTTGAGGGAAGCGCAGGCGGCGGTCAAGATCAAGAGTCCACACGTCGCTCGGGTCATTGATGTAGGCACGATGGCGGATAGCGGATCGCCGTACATGGTGATGGAGTACCTTGAAGGCCGCGATCTCGGGGAAGTCCTCGAACTGCAGGGATCCTTGGAGATGGAGCTCGCCTGCCTATACACCTTGCAGGCCTGTGAAGCACTCGCCGCCGCCCATTCGTGCGGGATAGTCCACCGGGACATCAAGCCCGCCAACCTGTTCCTGACCATGGGCGGAGACGGCTCACCCGTCCTGAAGGTGCTCGACTTCGGGATTTCGAAGAACACCGTGGACATGGGGATTTCTAACCTCACCCAGACCCAAATCTCGATGGGATCGCCGTTATACATGTCCCCTGAGCAGATGCGCTCCGCCAGGGACGTAGATGCTCGGACCGACGTTTGGTCGCTTGGCGTTGTGCTCTTCGAGCTCTTAACCGGTCAACTGCCGTTCATGGCGGACACGATGCCGCAGCTCTGTGCCCTGGTGCTGGAAGAGCGCGCGCCGCTCGTGACCCAGCTGCGTTCGGACCTGCCCGCCGCGCTCGCCGAGGTGATTGCGCGCTGCCTTGAGAAGAAGCGTGACGACCGTTTTGGCGATGTCGCACAGCTCGCCGCGGCGCTGGCGCAGGTTGTTCCAGAGTGGGGTCAACCCTCCGCGGATCGGTGCAGCCGCATCCTCGCCGGCGCGGGCGTGAACCGCACCATTAGCCAGTTCGAGGTGCCCCGCGCTGCCTTGGCATCGAACTCGGGCATCGGGGTGTCCGTTGAGGGAGAGCGCGAGAACAACAAATTGAGTGGAACAGAAACGGCATTCGGGACTACGGGTCCGGAAGCGCCAGCCGCTCCGCCGTCCAAGCGCCCGCTTGCCCTGGTCTTGAGTCTCGTCGCGTTGGCTGGCGCAGTTTTGGCTGGCGCAGTGTTTGCTGGAGTCCTGGCGACCCGGCAGGAAGACCCGACGGCAATCACCGCCGCGTCGGCAGCAAGCGTTGGACCCGTCGCCGCAGCCCCGACTTCAGCAGAGCTCGCGAAGTCGGCTTACGGTGCGTCGCCAGGAACCGTGCCGGCGCCCACGCCGCCTACGCCGACTGGTGTGGAGATCGCGCTGCCTGCCCCACCGAACGGCGAAGAGCTAGGGACGGCGGGTGCCCCCGCAGCAACGCTTACCAACGCTGCAACTAAGGCAAGACAAGCCAGCGCAGGGGCTATTCCGCAGAAGGCGCGCCCGACGCGGGAGGCTGCTCCTGACACGTTACCCGAAGCGCCGGCGAAGAAACCCGACCCGTTCGGCGATCGCTTCTAGTCGAGCGGCCCACCCCAAGTATAGTGCCACCGGAGGTATCCGGTGAGTCAGTGGACCCTGCTTGGCGCGCGGCGATTTTGGCCGCTGTTTTGGACGCAGTTCCTTGGTGCGTTTAATGACAACGTTTTCAAGAACGCGCTCGTGATTTTGATCGCGTACCGGTCACTGACAATCTGGGGGCTAGGTTCTCAGCAGCTGGTCGTGGTTGCGAGCGGCGTCTTCATCTTGCCGTTCTTCCTGTTCTCGGCGTTCTCGGGTCAGCTCGCCGACAAGTTTCGAAAGAACGTTCTGATCCGCGGGGTCAAGCTCCTCGAGATCGCGATCATGGCGCTTGGGGCAGTGGGTTTCTATCTGGATAACTTGGAGTTGCTATTGGGGGTCCTGTTCTTGATGGGCACCCACTCCTCTATATTCGGACCCTCCAAGTTCAGCATCCTTCCCGAGTTGGTCCGTCCCGAGGAGCTCGTGGGCAGCAACGCCCTGGTCGAGATGGGCACCTTCGTCGCGATCCTGCTCGGCACGATCGGCGGTGGGCTGCTAGTCGCTTCTGGGGAGCACTCGATGCTGCTGACGAGTCTCTCCGTGGTGACCCTGGCGGTGGCTGGGGCATGGACGAGCTGGGCCATCCCGCCCACGCCGGCTGGCGATCCTGCGCTTAAGGTTCATCTCGACCCGTTCAGGCCGATGGTCTCGACTCTGCGCATCGCGAGCGCGGACCGTTCTGTGTTTCTATCGATCCTAGGGATCTCGTGGTTCTGGTTTTTTGGTGCTGGGCTCTTGTCTTTGATGCCGAGCTATTGCAGAGACGTGCTCCGCGGGAATGAGCACGTCGTCACCTTCTGCCTGGCATTGTTTTGTGTGGGGATCGCGGTGGGTTCACTCTTATGTGAACGCTTGAGCCGTCGACGGCTTGAGCTGGGGCTGGTACCATTTGGGTCTATCGGTATGAGCCTCTTCGCTGCGGACTTGTTTGTTGTTGGCTCGCCGTATCCCGCCGGGCAAGCGCCGGCGCAGCTCTTAGGGCTCGCTGAGTTTCTGCTCTACCCTCAAGCTTGGCGCGTCAGTTTCGACCTCGCTGTGCTCGCCATTTTCGGCGGCGTATTCACCGTGCCTCTCTACACGCTGATTCAACAGCGCAGCCCGAGCGACCGCCGCTCCAGGGTCATCGCGGGCAACAACGTGTTGAACTCGCTATTCATGGTGCTGTCTGCGGGGATGCTGTTCGGACTACTCGCCGCCGACTTCGAGATCCCTACGATCTACCTCATCCTTGCGCTTGGAAACCTCGCGGTTGCGGTCTACATCTACACGCTATTGCCCGAGTTCCTGCTGCGCTTCGTCACCTGGATCGTCGCCAACCTACTGTATCGTCTGCGTGTTCTGGGTGTGGAACGGATCCCTGTCAGCGGCCCTTGTATCCTCATTTGCAACCACGTCTCCTACGTCGATTGGCTGCTCATCAGCGCAGCTTGTCCTCGGCCACCACGATTCGTCATGGACCACAGCTTCTTGAAGCTCCCGCTTCTCGGGTTCGTGTTCAGGGACGCAAAAGTGATCCCGATAGCGCCGGCCCATGAAAACCAGGGCCTCCTTGACGAAGCCTTCGACCGAATCGCAGAAGAGCTAGAGCGAGGCGAGCTCGTATGTCTCTTCCCCGAAGGCAAGATCACGAGTGACGGCGGGATGAATGTCTTTCGCACGGGCATAGAGCGGATCGTCGCTCGCACTCCGGTCCCGGTGCTGCCACTGGCCATTGACGGGATGTGGGGGAGCATCTTCAGCCGGAAAGATCAGGGCAAGTTGCGAAATCCGTTCCGCAAACTGTGGGCGCGAATTGACCTGCGTGTCGGTGAGACGGTTCCTGTCGAGCAGATCCGCGCTGCGGACCTGGCGCGCCGCGTTGCCGCTCTCGGGGGCTTCCGTCCTCCTGAGCTTGGCGATTGAGACAGGCGCATTTGTGAGCTTGCGCTCGCCGGCTCAAGCGAAGCGACAATCAACCTGCGTTCATTTGAGCGGCCGCAAGTCGACGAAGACCTCGCGCCCGCCGAGCACAGCCTTCGCTACACCTACCCAATCTTCCCGGTTCGCTCTCGATTGGAATTCCAGAGCGAGCGCGTTGCCGCTTGCAGCGACTACGGCCTTGAGCCGCTCAGAGGCTGGGTAGAACTCGAGCCACTTCACGCCCTCCGCCGAGATGGAGAGGGTCGCGGCTGTGCGCCATTCGAAGCGAGCATTGGTCAGGGTTCCGAGGGGGATTGGCACAGAGGCGAGCGCTGCCTGAAGCTCAGGTGAGAAGACACCTTCCGCAGCGTTCGGGTCAGTCTCCAGCTCAAAGTATGCTTCAGTTGATTCAGCAACGCACTCGCGCTCACATGCCAGCCAGCTGGCCTCGACGTTGAAGCGGTGCACGGAGCCTTGGCTGAGCTCAAGCGGTGCCCGGACTTCGGCGAATGCGGTCGCTTGCTGTTTGTAGCCGTAGCTTGTGAGGCCTCCCGAGAGCGTGAAGCGGCTGGGGCCGGTGAAGCTCACGGAACCCACCTCAAATCCCGGGGGCGCTGAGAAGCGAACTGCGGTTGGCTTTCCGACGTCGCCCCCGAACAGCCAGCCCAGGCGATAGCTCGGGTGAATGTCGAAGTGCATGGCCACCTGAAACACCCCTCCTGGGCGGATCGCGGCGACTGAGGGAACGAATTGCGTTCGCACAATGCTCTCCGGGGCTGCGTCCCGGGGAGGTGGAACGAACTCTTGCGGTTCAATCTGAGTCGAGCTCTCGACGCCTTCTTGCGCGGGTTCCGGCGCCTTCGGAGCCGGAGGCGAACCGCAAGCGATGAAGAGCAGAGCGAGAGCGAGCGGTTTCGAAGTCAGCTGGCGCATCCGAGTGTTTTAGCCCCGCGGTTTCTGGTTGACCAAGTTCAGAGCGGCGATCCAGTCTCGCGGCAACGGGATCACTGACGGGTCAAATCGGGTCGGGTCGTCAGCGTTGCCTTCGCGGGGTGACTCCTAGTCCCTAGCCTGACTTCGTGGGCGCTTAGCCGGCGTGAAGTCCGCGGAGACTCATTCGAAGCGAGTTGTCCGCCCGCGAAGCCTCGAGATCGACCTCGAACTCGAGGGTGAAGTCATACTCTTCCGCAGGGTCGCTGAGGATCTGCCGAACTTGCCAGCGTTTGGGGTGGCTGGTGTCTACTTGTACGCGGGCGGCGCTTCGCGCGTCTGCATCGAGAGCGATGCTCGTATGGCGTTCCCAGTACGGTGCTAGGATCTCCGCCAGGCGCGTTGGGTTCCACAGTTCGAGGTCCGGATCACGCGGGTAGTCGGCGTCATCGGCGGCGAGGTCGAGCAGCAATCCGATGGTCCGCTCGTAGGCGCTTCCGGCGATGGCCTGAACGACGCGCCAGGCGGCGTTCTTGACCAAAATATGAAAGGCTCGAGCATTGCGAGTGATGTCTTGCGTTGGGGCTTCTTTTTCTTCGTCCAAACGCAGCGGGGTTGACTCATCGCCCAACTGCAGGCGCTCCCACTCTTCGAGCAGACTGGCGTCCACCGAACGGAGCTCCGCGCCGAGCCATTCTTCAAGGTCAATCACCTCCTCAGTCTTTGAGTTCTCGGGGACCGTCTGGCGCAACACGCGATAGGCATCGGTCAAGTAGCGGAGCAGCACGCCCTCGGCGCGCGCCAAGCCGTATTCCTTGACGTATTGATTGAACGATGCCGCCTGCTCATGCATGTCACGCACGATAGACTTCGGAGAGATATTGTCTCCGGCGACCCACGGGTGATGTTTGGCGAACAGGTTGTAGGTCGCGTAGAGGAACTCGGCTTCGGGCTTCGTGTGCTCGATCTTGGCGAGCTCCTCCATGCGCTCTTCGTATTCCACGCCGGCGGCTTTGAGCTCTGCGACCTTCTTCCCCTTGAGCCAATCGACCTGCTTCGACAGGATAGCCGCGGGGCTTTCTAGCGTTGCCTCCACGACGCTGAGCAGGACCATGGCGTAGTCCTTGGCCTCACGGTCCAGCGACTCGATCGTCTGCAGCGCGTATAGAGATAGCGCCTGGTTCAGAGAAAAATCTTGTTGAAGGTCCGAGTTGACGATCGCTCTGCCGCCTTCTCCTGAGATGATATTGGCCCCGATCAGCGAGCGGAGCAGCCCGATGCCCTGGCGCAATAATTGGCGCTTGCGACGAGGGGGCTCGTGGCAGTCTCGAATGAGCTGCCTGGCGCGGTGACAGCCATCTTCACCGGCGAGCACGTTAAGCAACATGCCGTGGTTGATTTCGAAGCGTGAGACTAGGGGTTCTGGCGCGGAGCGCTGCAAGGTTTCGAGAGTTGCGGCGTTCCACGGTTTGTACCCGCGCTCGGGGGCGGGCCGCATGCGAATCTTGCGCATCTTCTTCGGATCGCCGTCGGCTTTGGAGCGCAGCCGGGCATTCTCAATTTCGTGCTCTGGCGCCTGAACGACGACGGTACCTTGGGTGTCGAAGCCGCGGCGCCCAGCACGCCCGGATATCTGGTGAAAGTCACGTACGGTGAGCAGCGTTGTCCCTGAACCGTCGAACTTGCATAGCTGGGTGAAGAGCACCGTTCGAATGGGGACATTGACGCCCACGCCGAGGGTGTCAGTGCCGCAAATCACACGCAGCAGACCCTTCTGCGCCAGGCGCTCGCAGAGCCTCCGGTACTTGGGCAGCATTCCCGCGTGGTGGACGCCTACCCCATGGCGGACGAAGCGAGTGAGTTCTTTCCCGAAAGGGCTGTCAAAGCGAAAGCCGACTAGCTCTTCCTTGATCAGCTGCTTCTCCTCTTTAGTGCAGAAGTTCAGGCTCATCAGATTTTGCGCTTGTTCCGAAGCGGCCCTCTGCGAGAAGTGCACGATATAGACCGGGGTGCTGCTCGACTCGACCAGCTTCGCTATCTGCTGCTGCAGCGGGACCTCCGCGTAGACGAAGTCGAGAGGAACGGGGCGCTCAGTCGCTTTGACTAGAACGCTCGGGGCGCCGGTCAGCTTCTTCAACGCTTGCAGGAAGAAGTCCGTCTCACCGAGAGTGGCACTCATCAACAGGAATCGGGCTTGGGGCAGCGTGAGCAGCGGCACTTGCCAGGCGCTGCCACGGTCCTTGTCCGAGTAGTAGTGGAACTCGTCCATGATCACCCAGTCGGCTTGAGCGTTCTTGCCCTCTCGCAGCGCGAGCAGGGACAAGATCTCGGCCGTGCAACAGATGATCGGGGCCTTCACGTTGACCGAGGCGTCGCCGGTCATCATCCCCACGTTGTCGGCGCCAAGCACCTTGCACAGCTCGAAGAACTTCTCAGTAACGAGCGCCTTGATCGGTGCCGTGTAGAAGGCGAAGCCGCGGTCGCTGAGCGCCTTGAAACACGCCGCGAGCGCCACCAAGGATTTGCCGGATCCTGTCGGCGTATTGAGGATCACGTTGTTGCCCGAGCAGAGCTCCAAGATGGCTTCCTCTTGAGCAGGATAGAGCTCCAGACCCAAGGACTCGGTATAGGCCATGAAGGCCTCCAACAGCTCCTCCTCAGCTGGCGCCCTCCCAGGAAGGGGGAGACGGTCGGCGAGGGTGACGGGGTCGGTGGAGGCCATCAAGGTGCCCGCTCAGTACCATGACCGAGCGGGTCAAGGGGGCTGCGTTGCCGCAGCCGCCCTCACTTCTTCTTTTTCTTCTTCGGAGCGCCCTGAAGGCTTTCCGCCATGGCGGCGATCTTCATCGCCTTTCGCCCAAGGGCTGTGACGCCATACAGGCGCGCGCGGATGGTGCCCTTAGCAACCACGTAGCCCAAGCGACCCATGCGGCCGAGGTACGTGTAGACGTGGGTCAGGTCCACGCCGCTATGGCCAACAATGCTTTGCGCGTCTGTTGGGCTTTTGGTGAGTGCACTTAGTACTTTTAGCTCGTTCGGGCGGGGTAGGTTCGCCCGATAGTCTCTTCCGTTCATGCAGGCACCTTAGGACAACTACTAGCGGTTAGGGAATCCCCCAGTCGGGTTGGTTCTTGGGTACTGATGCACTTTCCTCGGGATTTATTTGCCCTGCCCAATTCAGTGCGGGGCGCCGGCTAGCGCTCATCGGAATTTGAAATATTTGACTGATTTATGTTTAATATTAAACACTTGAGCTAATATATAAGTGAATTGTAAATCAAACGAAGAGGGCGCATCACAGCGCCGGGGACAAAAAACATTCGGTTCTTGGTTCGGTTCCGACGTGCTCGACTGCGGCGGCCCCGAGCGAGTGACGGCGCCCTAAGGCAGGAGGACCTGCTTCGCTTCGTTCAGTTTCGCGCTCAGGTAGGTGTTTCCCCCCTGATCGGGATGAACCTTCTTCATCAGCTGTTTGTAGGCGTGCAAGATTTCCTCGGGTGAGGCTCCATCGTGAATCCCTAGGACCTGAAGCGCCTCTGCACGCGGCATAGAATTGGGGCGTCGTGCGGGTGGGGTCGGTCCCGAAGTGTCCTCTGGGAATTCGTCTGTGTCGCGTCGCCACTGCTTGAACAGCGGTAGACGGGTCAGCAGGCCGAGCAGCAGCGGACCTGCAGCGGCAACCCAATTCAGACCGAGGCGCAGTGACACCAAGAAGACCCCCAGCATCAAGAGCCCAGTAAGCCCCGTCATCAGCGTCTTGCGCGCTAGCTGCCGCCGTGCTCGCGCGGACAAATCTCTAACGCTGGCTAGGGCGACCCAACCCAGCCACAACACGACGGCGCCGGCAACACTCCAAATGAACAACACAGGCGGTGTCTAGTACGTTGCGCCAGGAACGAAAAGCTCCGTCAAACGCGCGAATCGGCGAGCCCATGTCGCAGGCGGGCCGTCACGCTGAGCATCGGAAAGTCGGGTCTGGGTGTTGCTCGAAGCTCAGCGAAAGGGGCGGTGAGCAGGCTAGCGATACGGGCGCAAAACGCCTCAGGGCGGGAGGCCGATGAGGTGGGCATCGTTTCCCGCCCCGAAGTCGGTGTAGGGATGCCCCATGATCGGGCTGAGGAAGCTGGGTTTCTTGTTGCTGGGAGTCGCGGCGTGCTCGTCCTCCGTGATCTTTATCCGACAGAGTACGACGGAGCCCGTGCTCTTGTCGGGACTACGCCTGCTCGTCGCCGTGCTGGTCCTGAGCGTGCCATTCGTCAGGGCCTGGAAGCGGCACCGGGACGTCTACACTTGGCGCTCACTGGCCCGATCGGTCTTGCCGGGCGCGCTGCTCGCCGCGCATTTTGTCACCTGGATACAAGGCGCCCGACTGACTCCAGCTGTGAACTCCAGCACTATCGTCAATATGGTGCCGGTGGTGACTCCGCTGCTCTTGTGGGCGATAGCGCATGAGCGTCCCAATCTGCGCGAATGGTTGGGTACGCTACTGGCGCTTGGTGGGGTCTTGTTCATGATTGGAGGTGACTATCGTTTCGCACCCGAAAACGTGACCGGCGACGTTCTGTGTTTTGGGTCAATGTTGCTATTTGCGGCCTATTTGGTGTTTGGTCGGCGCAATCGTGACGCTCAGAGCCTATGGCTCTACCTCGTTCCTCTGTACGCAACTGCGGCCCTGCTGTGTTTAGCCGCAGCGCCATTTGTCACCAATGGGCAAGCGCCCTCCTTCGACACTAAGGAGCTGCTGCTGATCCTCGGCCTAGGATTGGTGCCCACGGTGATCGGCCACACGGCGCTCAATCATGCGATGAAGCACTTGCGTGGTCAGATCGTCAGTGTTGTCAACCTGGGGCAGCCGTTCTTCGCGGGTTTCCTGGGGTACCTGTTCTTGGCTGAGGTTCCGGCGTGGTTCTTCTATCCGGCGAGCGTCATGATTGTATTCGGGGCGGTGCTGGCTGTGTGGCAACCGTCGAGAAGCGAGAGTTCCGCCGTGGTTGGCCGCGACCTAAAGACAGGTCCGAAGTCACTCCGGTAGCTTGGGTCGAGGTGCGCTGCGTCGGGGCGCTCGCGTCCCAAGCGGGTCGTCCCGTTTCGGAAGAGCGTGCAGGCGGGCTGTAGTACAGCCTTAGCACCATGCCTCGCATAGGCTTGAATTGCCTCGTCTCGTGTTTCCATTTTGGACGCTTGGCGGCGGGGGGCAGTTCCAGACGCTTTTGGTGAACTGAGCTGTCTGCAAGTGGGCTAGTGTATGGTCGTGAAAGCTTACGCCTGCTTCAGCCCCAAGCCACCCATGTCGAGTCCAAGCCTCAAGCGCCTCCCTCGGAGTTGCGCGGCGTTCGTCGTGTCTCTTGCGCTGGCTCTGTCCGGCTGTACCACGCAGCTCAGCTTTCCAAAGAACGAGGACGCCCAGCCCAGTGCCGGCGGACGGAAACCACACGGCTCTGTGACCGGCGACGACGCCGGTGCAGGAGGGGGCATGAGTGGGGGAGGGGGCGGCACCAGCGGCTCGATGGACGGCGGGGTGGCAGTCGGTGGGCCCGACGCGGGTGGAGACCCATCTAATGGCGGAGCAGGTGGAGCAAGCGGTGGCGCAGGTGGAGTCAGTGGCGGCGCAGGTGGAGTCAGTGGCGGCGCAGGTGGAGCAAGCG
Source organism: Pseudomonadota bacterium (assembly GCA_039796375.1). Taxonomy (GTDB): domain Bacteria; phylum Myxococcota_A; class Polyangia; order Polyangiales; family Polyangiaceae; genus SZUA-265. Next base: position 5,424 of record JBDKJZ010000007.1, on the reverse strand, counting down.
GCGGCGCAGGTGGCGCGCCGCCCCCAGCCGTCGTGGTCTTGTTCATCTATGGCGTCCCGGCTGCTGCTGCCGAGGCGGTTCCCGCGGAGCTCGGTGACGCCAAGGTTCGCGAACAACTCCAAGGGCTCGGCTTCGAGGCGCAGGTCGTGAGCGATATGGCCGTCACCACCGCCGACGTTGCGAACGCAGCGGCTGTTTACATCTCGGAATCGGTCGATTCGACGAAGATCAGCTCTGAGGTCGCCAGCGCGCTTCGCACCGCGCCCATTCCGGTGGTCGTCAACGAGTTGTATTTCGGAGACGAGCTGAGATTGATTCCGGCGGATCAGAGCTTCCGGACTGGGGCCATCTCGGGGCAGTGGAAGATCGTCAACACCAATCACCCACTGGCTGCAGGCAGGCCGCTGCAAACCGTCGAGATATGGACGGGTTCACCGGATTTTTCCTACTCGGAGCCGCCTGTCAAAGGCACCGTTATTGCCACCGATTCCACCGGGACCTGGCCCACATTCTTCGGGTTCGAAAAGGGTGAAATGATGGAGCTTTCGACGATGGCACCGGAGCGGCGCGTACTCATCGCGTTCCAAGCGGAAGCCCCAAGTTCGTTCACGGCGGACGGCTGGGCGCTGTTCAACGCGGCTATCAACTGGACCCTAAAGAAGTAAGACCCAAAGTCGACCTCGGAGCATGAGGTGCGACCCGGCGCGTGACCTTCACTCCACGGCGATAACAGCCGGCGCGAGGGTGACGCACTCACCCCCGACTACGGGGACCGAACGGGCCTTGAAAATCTCAACCTCGATCAGGGTCAGCTCTGACAGCTTCGCGTACAGCCGCTTGCGTCGCGGCTCCGAGCCGGGTTCGATGGTGATGCTGCCCGCGGTGGGGAAGAAGTTCTTGCCGTTCCGGACGACCAACATGCACTGATCGCAGGAGAAGTAGTTGGCGTTGTCCCCTTCGCCATACAGGTATGTGCCCAAGTCGGGGCTGCGAAAGAACATGTCGACGTATTCATGGTCGCGGTCCTCGGTTGGGAAAAACTTGGCTGTGAACTCCGCGTTGATGCCCTGGTTGTTCTCGTAGTTCTCCGCCGTCAGTGCAAAGCACGAGCTCGTGGGGAGTTTCGCCGGATCCGTCGAGATCGTGCCGCCGCTACCCCCTGCTGTCACCGGCAGGCTGTGTGCCCCGCCGACCGCGGTCTCAGCTCCGCCGCCGCCGCCCATGGGCTTGCCCAGATCGCCCGAGTTTTCCGACGGGCCTGCGCCCGCCTGGCTCCCGCCACCATCAGCCCCCTGTGCACAAGCGGCCACGAGGAACGCGAAGACAACCCAGCTCTCGGTTTTCACAGGTCCGTGAGTACCACGTGTGGCCCGCGAGGGTCGCGGCGAGGACTCAACGTCGCGAAAGCCGCGCCAAAGGGACGATCCCACTCGCGAGCACGAGACCACCCACCCAAAACACGGTCGGAAACCCCGCGATGTCGGCGAGCTTGCCGAACGCAAAGGTCGAAAGCCCGCACCCTAAACTGAAGGCGGCAGAGAACTAGCCCATGAAGACGCGCCGCGCCGTCGGGTCGAGCCTTCGAAGTCCTTCAGCGGTGAGCGCAGGGTACAGCAGCCCGTGGCTCGCCCCTAACCCCAGACCCAACCAAAACAGCACCCCCGGGGTCAGCCACGCGGTGGCAGCAGCGACGCATGCGTAGCCGGTGAGCGAGCAGGCCGCGATGCGCGCGGGGCCCGCGCGATCTGCTAGTTGAGCGAGAGCCACGCGCACGAACGCCGCAGCCAAGACGTGTCCCAAGAACAAATCCCCCACTCGTGAGGCGCCTTGCTGCAGGGCGAACGGCTGCGTGAAGGTGAACATCAACCCAATGCCTGCGCCCATCAGGAACGACCCATAGTGAACAGGTAGCAGCGACGTGAAAGCGGAGGCAGTCGGGCTGGGTGATGGGCTAGCTGCGGGCGAGGTGCCCGGAAGCATCGGTAAGGCGAGGAGGCTCAGGAGCGCCGCGCTGCCGCCAAAGATGAACACGGCGTTCCAGCCGGATTGGGACGCCAGCGGCTCAGCCACTAGCGGAGCGATGGCGTTGGTCGCCAACATGGACAGCCCCAAGTAGCCAATGGCTTGCGCCATTTTCTCTTTCGGAACCAGGTCTGCAACCCAGGTCGCGTTGACATTGAAAATGATCGTCCACGCGATCCCTTGAGCTGCGCGTAGGCACCAAACCAACGGTCCCATTTCGTCCACTAACAGGAACGCGAAGGCGGCGCTTGCTTCCAGCACCAGCGCCACAACCAGCCAGCTGCGTGGCGCCATCCGCCGCCCTGATAACCCCACCAGCGGCGCTGAGGCCGCGGCAGAGAACAGCGCGACGCTCGCTGCAAGTCCGATCTCGGTTGCGGACGCGTTCAACTGGGTTCGAAAAAACTTCGGGAGCAACAGAAAGGACGAATACGAAAGTCCAAAAGCCAGCTGCACCAGGAGCACACTCACGAAGTGAGTGGACCAAATTGACGGCGGTTTCGCCGCGGGCAGCGGCGCGTTGGACAGCGTGGGAATAGACATTAGAGCCTGGGAGGTGAGAACCGCCGGGGCCATCGAACAACATCGAGAAACCCGGCGCTTTGCGGGGTTTCTTCGGGTTCGGGAGTCAGCGCCGGGGGGCTTGTGAACTTCCTACTGCCGCAGAAACCGTCGCGCGACGAAGCACACCGCGACGAAGAAACGTCGTGGGCACAAGCGCGCTGAGCGTGTGGTGCGAGCAGAGGGGAAAATCCACGGACGTGCACACTACCGGCGGCACGGCAATTGTCAAACTTTTGAGGCTGTCCCTCCCCGCTTCAACGATAGTTGCTCAACAGAGTGCGACCGACTGGGACTAAACGCTACGCCACGCTGCGCGATCGCGGCTAAGACGTCGGGGTATCCCGCCCCGTTGCTGCGGCGGGAGGATGGCCCCGCCTGCGCTGATTGCGCTGTCGCGGTGCGCCTTGCTCTAAGACCGGCGCCTGGTACGCGTGTTGCAGAGCGTATGGCATGCAGCATCACCTTGGAACTGTCGTGACAATTGGCGTGATTCTTCTCGCGATAGGTTTGGTCGTCGCGATCGCGTTGGAATCGATGGCAGTGACCTATGCCGTGGGAGTCTCCGCTTTGGTCATGGCGTTCGTGCTCGGAATCGCCCGCATACGCCCCGAAGGGCAGCCTCCCGAGCACCACATGAAGAGTGATCAGTCGCTCGACGATACACGCCCTTAAGGGGCGCGCCTGACCATGGGTTCAACCCAGGCGCGGCTTTTCTCGCTGCTCGCGCAACATGCTAAGCCCCTCGATAGCTAGGCGTACGAACAGCGGTCCAAGCAGGACCCCGCTGGCACCGAATGTGGCCATTCCGCCGAGCATAGCGATAAACAGCAGAAGCCCGTGTAGGCGCAGCTCCCCGTACCGAGTTAGAAGCGGGCGGACGACGTTGTCCAACAGCGAAACAACGCAGCCAATGACCAGCATGACGACTGCTGCACCCGGGCGACCCGCGATCAAGAGCCCCGCTGACACTGGCGCCCACACGAGGCCAGCGCCCACCGACGGAATCAGAGACGCGAAGACAGTGACCAAGCCGAGCACTAGGGGTTGAGGTACGCCAAGCGCAAGGTAGCCGATAGTTGCAGCCGCTCCTTGTAGCACAGCGGTGAGGCCCACCCCGATGATGAGCCCCCTGCCCACCTCTGAGAATACGTTGGATAGGCGATGGGAGTCGCCACGCGATAGTGGAGACCGCTCTGTTAACCAAGCACTCAGGTCGGCACCGTGCACTAAAAACGTGTAGAACGCGCTGACGAAGACTACGCTGCCGACGACGACGACTGTGGCCGCGCCGAAGATTGTCTCCGCGACGCTCAGTGCGCTCGTGCCGTGCTGGCGCGCCAGCTCAAACAGCTGAGAGAGTTCAGGCGCGCGAAAGTCGAACGATGCGCCATTCTGAGCAGCGAGCAACTTCAAGGCTTCTGCGCCGCTCTCCGACTTGAGCAGACGCTGGCCAAGTTCGATAGCCGATGCTGAGAGCGACAGCACCGCAATAGCGATTGGCACCAGAAAGGCGACGCTCAGGAGGACGGTCACCAGTGCGGCGGCACCCTGACCGGGACGAAGTCGCAGACTCTTTCGTTTCTGCCCGACCCTATCACACGCTTGGTGGATGGGACGCGCGATGGTTGAGGCCCAGGCCGCGAGTACGATCGCAAGCCAGAATGGCGACAGCGTCTTCAGTGCGGCGAGCGCAAGCAGCAGCACCACCCACGCGAGCGCGCTCCAGCGAATCGGTTGAAGACCGTGCGTCGAACCGATCGCTACGGATTGAATGCCTGGATCAAGCAAGCGGGTAGGGAGGGGATCCGCATCTTGGTTCGGGACAGGGGCGAAGGAGGGCGTCAAGCGCTTGTCCTAGAGCGAGGTGCGACTGCTTCTTGACTATCCGCTTCGAGCGCGCCGATGTCTACTGGATGCCGTGATCGTTTCACCGCTTCCTGAACTTGCACAGTGCGTGCCGTCGTCTCAAGGGCGGCATCTTAGGCCCGGGACCAAGCGCGCTCGCGATGGGTACTGAACTGGCGCGGGCCCGGGTTCACCAAGAAAACGCCGGAATTCGATCAGATATGCGGGGTCCCCACCCCGTGGTGCTGCGCCCGCTAGGTGGATCGGGAATCCAGAAGCCCAGGTCATCTCCCGGGTGCCGTGACATTGTGCCCCACTGGGACCAGTCAGCGCCGCGCATGAGACCGGGCTTCCCCGAGCGATCGTGTTGCTACGGAGTGTTCTTCGCCCGTTGGATGCAGCGGTGAAGCACCGGCACGCTTGATGCACTGTGTACCGGCCTGTTCAACAATCGAAAGGCACCTCATGGAACACAAAAAGTTACTCATTTCCCTGGCCACAGCTGTGGCGGCTTCTAGAATGGCCAAATCCGTATCGCTCTTCGGGGTCGATGACATTCTCGGCGCAGTGGGTCTTACCCGACGTCGAAGTCACGCGCTCGAGAACCTAGCTTTGGTTGCTCTGGGTGCAGGAATCGGGGCTGGTACTGCGCTGCTACTTGCACCCGCAAGCGGACGAGAAACCCGTCAGCGCATCGGTGACGCTTCTAGTCGTCTGAAACAGGAGGCGTCGGAAGCGATACGTGAGCACAAAGACGAGGCGCTACGGGCACTATCGCAGGTTACCAATGGCGCTGTAAGCGAGCGCGCTTAGCGCGGGGCGCAGTCAACCGACGAGGCCCGCTCCACCCGGTGCGCGCCTCGTCCCTAGACTCGCGGGAACAAGGGGGCTTCAACCGCACCCATTTCTACGCGTACGTCATGCGCACAGCCGTCGTCCAGGAGAGGTACAAGTCCGTCGACCATGTGCTGACCGTCGAACTCCACGCTTCGT
>JBDKJZ010000006.1:0-31103 GCA_039796375.1 Pseudomonadota bacterium | reverse complement strand
AGCGCTGAGAACAATACTGAATCCCAGCTTCCTCTAGGCACAGCCCAGAGCAAGACCCGAGCTCAGGACCACACAGAGCCCCGAGCGCCTGCCCGTCCCGTCCCGTCGGGGTGCAGACCCCGCGCCCCAGATCACACTCGCCAAGGTCACAGTCCGCATCTTCAAAACACAAGGGACGGCAAAACGCCGCGTCAAGCTCAGCCGATCCTTCGAAACTAGTGTCGCACGCAAGCTGGGTCCGCCCGCTACACTTAGCGCTGCGTTCGTCGCCGACTTCGCAGCTTTCGAAACAATATGAGCGGTCATCTGCGTTCGACTGGGTCGCCGCGCCGGCGGTCTGGACACAAACGAGCTCACGCGAGTAACCGTCGCACAAGGCCGCATCCGAGGTGCACTCGATCACGCACACGTTCGCGCCAGCGCCCCCGCCTAGCAGCGTGTCGTCACGTGAAGTCAGGCACCGCCCCGCGCCGCACTCGCTGTCCTGCTCGCAATGGCGCCCAACCTGGGTCGGCTTGAGCGCCGGGGGCTTAACGCTCGGTCTCGCTCCGTCGTCACACTCTGCCTCCGCGGGGTCGCAGGGTTCCGGCTCAGCGCCGCTACAGGCACCCGCCAGCGCTGCGAGGGGTGAAACAAGCGCTACGGTTCTGCATCGAAGAGTTCTGACTTGTGCTATTAGGCTGCGCACTGCTTGTGATCTCCCAGACAAAGGTCAGCGTGGACGTCTCTATCGTGATCCCTTGTTACAATGAGGCCGGGACGGTAGCACAGCTGACCCAGCAGGTCTTAGCTATTGCCGACGCCCAGCCCGAGCTGGCCCTGGAGGTCATCGTGGTGAACGACGGCTCCACCGACGGAACAAGGACTGAGCTCTCCAAGCTGCGCCACCCGGCGTGCACGACCCTCACACACCCGCAGAACCTTGGCAAAGGCGCCGCGCTGCGCACAGGCGTCGCGCTCGCGCGGGGCCGCGTGGTCGTCTTTCAGGATGCGGATCTCGAGTACTCACCGGGGGACATCCCGAAGCTAGTCCTGCCCATACTGCGCGGCAGCGCCGACGTGGTGTTTGGGTCTCGCTTCACCACCAGAGACGCCCGCCAAGTCAGCGGCTTCTGGCACGTGCGCGGCAACCAAACCCTGACCCAGATCAGTAACACGTTCACCGGGTTGCGGTTGACGGACATCTGTTGCGGCTACAAGGCTATCTCTAAGGAGCTCTTTCCGCTGTTGGTTTTGGCAGAAGACGGCTTCGGCGTCGAGGCCGAGCTGACGGCAAAACTCGCCCGGCTGCAGCCCCGGGTGCGCGTCCTTGAAGTGCCGACCCAGTACACCCCGCGGAGTCGCGCCGCAGGTAAGAAAATTCGCTGGAGGGACGGCTGGGTCGCCCTGCGCTGTATGATTCAATACAGCGGGATGCAGCATCGACTCTGGGGCGCTAAGGCGGAAGCTTTTCAAGGTAACGCTTCGCCGGTTCCAAGCCTGGACTGAGCGCGAGCACGCGCAGCAGCTCAGCGCGTGCCTCATTCGGCCGTTGTAAATGCAGGTGGTGCAGCGCCAAGTTGTAGCGCGTGCGCCAATCCTTGGGGTCAAGCTCCAGCGAACGTTGATACAAACTGATGGCCTGCGCGTAACGCTCCTCTGCCGACTGGGCGCCGGCTAAATTGAAGAACTGCGAGGCCGCTTGCAGGCGCTCCGCATCCCCCCGAGGAATCAACGAAAAGATCGCGATCGCAGCGGCGGTCCCCAGCCAGAGCAGCACGGGCAAGTCCCGTTTCAGGCGCAACCAAAATAGGGCGACCCAGCCCCCTGCGAACACGCACAAGAAGGGCACCGCGGCCAGGCGATACCGAGACGCGAAGTAAAAGGCCAACACCGTGAGCAGGTTCACGACGATGGGTATAAGCACAAGCGCTGCCAATGCCCTTTCCCGAATGGGGTCTTCACCCTTCCATTCCTGCTTGGGCGCCCAGGTGCCCACCCCGCCCAGGAACGCGAAGGCCAGTATCAGCCCGAACGGAACCGGCATCAGCCCAATCACTGGGTAGAGCTCCCGCTCAACCCGAAGCAGGTATTCCGTGGACAGCTCAGCGCTTCCTAGCCAGTAGCGCAGCTTCTTTCCGATCAAGATGAGCGCCTCGCCGGGGTGCTCTCGCAGGTAGGTGAGGCCGCGCCCGAGCCAGTATTCGCTCACCTGGGACGCCTTCAGCGCCGCCGGCTCAGCCGTGATCGCGGCTCCAAGTTCTTTCGCGGCCAGCTGCTGGCTTTCTTGTGCCTGTTTCGCTGGATCCCCCGATAAGCCCTCCACCTTGGAGTAACTGCCAGAAGCTCGGGGGTTGTTGCCTTGATAGAACGTGATACCGCCCTGCCCTGAGATCAGCACCGCGTCCCCTGCGACCAGCGTGTTGCGCAGCAAGACTGGCGCGACACACAAGGCCACCGCGCCGAAGACGACCCGTACCGGCACGAGATTCTTTACGCGCCAAAACAACCAAAAAAGCAGGGGCGGTATAAACAGGAGCGCGTTCGGACGCGCTGTGGCGGCTAAACCTAGAGCCAACCCGCTCCCCAAGAGCGCCCACCATACGGGCCAACGGCGCTTGCCCGTTGGGGCTTTGCCTAATGCGGCTTCCGCATGCACCAGGAGCAGCACACCCAAGAGCGAAAGGAACGTGTCCAGGCTCGCGCCTAAGATCTTGCTCTCTAACAGGGCGGCCGCGCCGTAGAAGCCATACAAGCCCCCCGCGACCAGCGCCGCACTGTCTGCGAACACGCGGCGCGTCAGCAGCACTACGCAGTAAACCGTCCCCAAGCCCAGCAGCTGCTGAAGCACCAGCACCGGCGTTTCACTCGCGCCGAACACAGCTCGCAGCCCCGCAAGCCAGTAACCATAGAGCGGCGCGAGGGAATAAACTTGACCGCCGTAAGCCCAATCGCCTTGCGCGATGGTCCCCGCCATTTCCCAGTAAACCGCGGAGTCCAAGATGAGCGCGCGCCCCGCCGCGTCGGACCCAGCCGCAAGCAGCGACCACAGGTACGCGCCGCGCGCCGCGCCACAAGCGCCCAGCAGCCAACACAGGTTCTTCGCGAAACGCGTCAAGGCGTCGCGAGCAACGCACAGATCGGCGGTGCCAAGCAAGCCCGCGCTGCAGAGCGATGCAGGTTGCTTTCAACTCCGTGATGAGCGGCTCCTGTGATAAGTAGCGGCATGTTTGCGCGGCCGACTCATCGCCCCCTGGTGGCACTCCTCTTCGGCCTGCTGATCCCCGCCTGCGACGGGTCTGGGGACACCAAGCACACCCAGCCCGAAGGGACGCGCGCCGACTCTGGGCCCGACTCTGGGCCCGACTCTGGTACAGACGCCGGGCCGCGCTCTGGCGGGCCCGATGGTGGCCGTAAAGCGGGCTTCGGCTGCGTTCCCGGCGGATGTGAGCGCGATGAGTACTGCAACACCAAGACCCGCAAGTGCGAGCCCGCAGATCAGTCGGACTGTGAAGGGGTCTGCCCCGCGCCCACGCCCTCCCTAGACTCCGGCCCCGTTCCCACGAGCTGCGTTGCGCTAGGCTGCTTAGACGCGGGCGTTTGCGACGCCGACAGCGGCCTGTGTTATCCCCCCGAACCGATCCGTTTTGATTGCGCCAGGTCCGGCTGCAATCCGCGCGAAGTGTGCGTCGCAGAAACGGGTCAGTGCCGCGCAGAAACCTGCGCCGATACCGGCTGCGAACCGGGCTCCTTGTGCAGCACCCGAACAGGCCAGTGTGAACCCGACACCTGCGTGCGGACGGGCTGCGCTGCGGACCAAGACTGCAACGCCAAGACCGGCCTGTGTGCGCCCGCATCCCCCCCCCCGCCTGGCCCATGCGACCCACTCAGAGCCGACGCCTGCACAGAAAACCAGGGCAGCGTTTGGACCGGCGCGAGTTTTAAGTGCATCGATTTACGCGTCCAGGCGCCCGCGGGGAGCGCCTGCGAAGGCGACAATGACTGCAGACTGGGGACCGCCTGCGTGCCCCAGGGGCTCGCCCCCGGTTGCGGCGGCGACCACTGCTGCGCGGCGTTCTGCGATCGCAACTCAGAGACTCCCTGCAGCGCCGCAAAGCTCTGCAAACCTTCGCCCAATTGGCCCGTCAAAGAGGTGGGCGTTTGCGTCTTTGACGGACTCACCTCCTGTGATCCCCTGAGCCAAGACCCCTGCGCAAGCGGTTATGCCTGCAGCTGGACGCCGGAGTTACTGACTTTCATCTGTCTGGTTCCGACTGCGCCTAGTGAAAAAGGCGCGGTTTGCACCGGCCCTGACAGCTGCGCCCCCGGACTCGCGTGTATTCCGCCCACGAGCGGCACCCCCTGCGTCGGCGACAAGTGCTGCGCGGGCGACCAGTGCTGCGCCGAGCTGTGTGAGAAGAACACTACGGACTGCGCGCCACTCTCACAGTGCGTAGACGTGCCCGCTTGGGCACCGGTACTGCCGGAAGCGGGCGCCTGCGAAGAGTTGGCGGCCGTGCCTGTGGTGCCGTAGTGTCGTAAGGCTCAGCGGCTGAGCAACTCTTCCAGCTGGCTCGACAAGAGGACTTTCTCCGCCAATCGGTCCAGCTCCTCCAGGGAGGCCGAGCGCATCCGCTGCTGGACCGCCTCATTCGGTGGACCAAACTTCAGCTGGATCAGCTTCAAGACCGTCTCAGCCTTACCCTCAGCTTTACCCTCAGCTTTACCCTCAGCCTTACCCTTGGCTTCGCCCTCAGCTTTGCCCTTGGCTTCGCCCTCAGCTGCCCCGAGCTCTCGTTCCTTTCTGAGAGCGAGCTCGTAGAAGTATTCGGCCTCCTCCCGCTCGCGGGCGATGCGGGCGACTTCGGGGTCGGCGGAGAGGGTTCGGAGGGTGTTGGCAACGTCGGTCATGGTGGGGTCCTCTTGTTCTAGCTCTTCCAGGTCGCGGAGGCTCTTCACGGAGAGAAAGCGTGCGCAGAGTCGGACGGTACGAGAGGCTTCCGACTCGGGTTGTCCGGGTGGGGGCCTCAGGGGGGCAAGCCCGAGTTGTAGCACATAGAGGGATAGCGCATCGCTGTAGACTTGTCCGCTGCGGTCGCCGCGGAGGCGAAAGCACTCGTGAAAGCCGTATTCGGGGTGGGGTGCGCCGACCTGCCAAATGACGCCAATCGAGGGGGTAATACCAGCGTAGGGCATGCCCGGACGGAGTTGGGAAGAGTACTCGCGGCAGAGGTACGCGAGGAAGCGCTCATGGTTGTAGGCGCGATGAGTCGCCTGCATCTCGATGAAGGCGCGAGTGCCGTCGAACCGGCGGACACGGACGTCGAGGCGCATGAGCTTGTCCTTGACGCCGTCGCCCGGGAGGCCCGGGTTTATCGGAGCACCCGACAGCGACTACCGAAACGAAGCTTTCCAAGGTTTCCGCGAAGCGGTTGGGTTCACGGGGAAGGAAGAGGATACGGCGATAGGGTTAACCTATTTCGGCAAGAGGTATTATTCGCCGTATTTGTTGAGGTGGATGACGCCGGACCCGTTGGAGGTGCATGCGCCGGGGGAGGCGGATGCGAATTTGTACGCGTATGTTAGTGGGCAAGCGATGAAGAGCGTCGATCCTGCTGGCTTGGACCTCGTGGTACTTCATGGCGGTGGTCCAGGCAGCCCGGATACGATCAAGAAGTTTACGGCATTTGTTAATCGCGCAGTCCTTGCGCGGCGCGATGCTGGACTGCCACGATCTATGCAGTCACACTATATGGTGACAAATAGCGTGGAGCAAAACTACGACAGCACCGGGACCATCTTCAGTCAGGGCACCCACGACGTTCCCGACAAGGGCGCCAGGTACGCGGAACAGTATCAACACACCCCTGCCCCAGAACACCGACCCTACGGGGAAGCTCCGCGAGCGCTAGCCGGATTTTCTATCGGCGGCGACGCGGCCTTGCAAGCGGGCGGGCCAAAAGGCGGAGGGAAATGGGACTACCGGATTGTTGTGGGTTCCCGTACCGACGGAAACTTTGTTGACAACTTAGTCAATGCCGCTGCGACTTCCGAGAGACTGGTGTACGTCGGGGTCAAGGGCGACGTGAACTTGCAAAATGATTTCGCCGCAGGCTTGCTCCTCGGCAAGTCAGATATGGCCCGGTTTGGTGATCGTTCGTATGAGACGGCCGTTGCTAGTATCGAGAAGCGGTTCGGGTCCATGTCAAACTTCTACAAGGCACATCCAAACGTGTCTGTCATGGGCGTTTCGGGTGAGCACGGCGGCGCTGCCGAACGACCAGAGACGCATAACGCGATCAAGGTCGGCTTGGATCAGGTTGACGCTCAAATGAAGGCATCGGCAGCGCAGCCGTCCCAGGCGCCCAAGCAGGAGACCACTCCGAATGACTAGCGCCAGGCTTCGTCAGGTGCGCGCGGCAACTCTGTGGTTCGCCCTAGGTGGTATGACCTTCGCGCTAGCGTTCTTCGTACTGGAGCTACAGTGCAGTCGTGGAGCTTTTTGGTTGGTGACCAACGTAGTGTGGTACTGGCTGCTACCAGACTGCATGCACACATTCTACATACCGCTCGGACATCCCATAGGATATGCGATCTCTCTTGTCGTAAACTCGGCAGCTGTCGCGGGATGTCTACGACTGCTCTGGGTCGGTGTGAAACACCTGAGCCTCAGACTCTTCAGAAGGAACTGACCGCTCTGGTGGTTTACCGATTCCGAAGCCCGGAAACTAGCGAAATTCAGTTCACCCTAAGCCGCATAAACTAACCATTCCGTGTGTGGTGGTCACTCTGAGCCCGCACCCCGTGTGGGCAACGGACCACGAGCTTGGCCGGGCCGTAGTCTGGGAGCGAAGCCTTCGCGACCTTGGCGCCGAGCGGCTTTGCCAGCGTTAGCGTTCACCCGACGCAGTGACTAACGCTTGGCGATGATGATCGCGCGGCGCGGCGCGGGGTAACCTTCGAGGGTCTTCGTGGGATCGGCCGGGTCCAGGAAATCTTTTAGCGACTTCGCTGGCATCCAGTCCGTCGTGCGTTGTTCCGCATCAGTCGTCTCGGAGACGTCGACGACTTTGGGGGATTTGAACCCGCAGCGGAGGAGCCAGCGCTTGACCGTATCTGGAGCTGGAATGAACCAAACATTGCCCATTTCGGCGTAGCGGTCTTCGGGCACGAGCGCGTGCCCGGCGGCGCCTTCAACCACTAACGTCTCGATCACGACGCTGCCACCAGGCTTGATGTGCCGCTTGAGGTGCATCAGGTGATCAAGGGGCGATCGACGGTGATACAAGACCCCCATGCTCAGCACGATGTCGAAGTTGGTCAGGTTCGTTGAGAGATCTTCAACTGCCAGCGGCAACACTGCCACGGGTGCGTCTGGAATATAGCGCGCCACCGCGGCGAACTGAGCGACGTATTGAACGGTAGGATCGACACCGAGAGCAAGACGCGCACCCGCACCCGCAGCGCGGAGGACGTGGTAGCCGTCTCCGCAACCCACATCGAGCACGCGGGCTTTTTCCCAGTCCAGGTGTTTTTCGAGCCGCGCCCACTTCTTGTCGCTGCGCCACTCGGCGTCGATTTCGACGCCAAACAAGTTGAACGGGCCCTTACGCCAGGGCATGAGGTCACGCAGCCCCTTCTCTAGCGCTGCAGCTTGTTCCTTCGTGAGATCGGTAGGCAAGCCGATGCGCGGCACCGCTTGGGCGAGGTCGTAGTCCTTGGTGTCGAACTTCGGCATCGCGGCGATCGCCTTGAGCCAGCCGCCCAGGTCACCGTGATTCTGCGGCACCAGGCGCGCTTCACTGCGCTGCCGCAGATCGAGAGCAACGCTCTCCTTGATATGTTTCTTGAGCAGCTGCTCAAGGCGGGCAAAGTCAAAAAGTGCAGTCACGTGGCGGGTCTCGCGTTCTAGGGAGGTTTGCTTTCTTCTCGCAAGCACAATCTTATTTGAGCTAAATCGCGATTGGGTGGATCTAGCACTGTTAGTCGCGGCAGAAGGCGCATGAGTGTCGAGCACTGGATAATTGCACTCACTCTTCCCTACTTTTTGTGCGGTCGAGCCGGTGAGCGGGTCGACCGCCGCGAAGTTGGCCGCTGCTCGGCGGCAACGTTACCGGCCGCGCTTCGCGGGCGCTCAGCCTTTCGGTGACTTCATTGCCAAGAACGAGGCGAAATTCAGGCACTGAAACCACGGCGTCCGCTGAGTAAATCCGGCCTCAGTCAGCCGAGTCAGGTGGACCTCTGCAGGCTCCGGAAAGAGCACGTCTTCGAGCGCCGCGCGCTTCTGGCTTAGCTCCAGCTCGGTGTATCCGTTGCCCTTACGGAACTCATCGTGAAGTCCCTCAAGCCAGGTGCGCTGTTCCGGTTCGAAGCTCAGTTTTTCCGAGAGAATCAGCACGCCACCGGGGACCAACGCCTCATGAATCCGCCGAAGCAGCGGCAGCCGGTCCGGCAGCGACACAAACTGCAGGGTGAAGTTCATGATGACCACGCTGGCTGGCGCCAACGGTACGGTGCGCGCGTCGGCGCAGATGAGCTGCGCTGCGGGCAACACCTCTGTTGACGCCGTAGCTTGCAGTTCTAGCAATTCCTGGCAACGCGCGAGCATTGGCGCGCTGGTGTCCACGCCAATCAGTGAGACGGGGCGCCCCTGGGCCCCACGCCGCATGGCTCCGAGCCCTGTCCCGAGTGAACAGCCAAGATCGTACAGACACGTCCCGGCGAGGGCGTAGCGCCGAGTCAACAGCTCGATCATTTCTTCGACGGTGGCGTATCCGGGGACAGAACGCCGAATCATGTTGTCGAAGACCTCGGCCACCCGCGCATCAAATTGGAACGCCTGGATCCGTTCCATGCGTTGCTTGTAGATGCGGTCCTCTCCCTCAGTCATGGTAGGTTTTCAGCCGAAATTTCGCCGTCAGTCAACCTGCAAGCGTCCTGGCCGTTGTCCGCCCCCTATTGTGTGGTAAGGCCGCGACCTATGGCCCCCCTTCCCCAAGCCCGCCGTGCGGAGCTCCTGATGCCCGCGGGGTCGCTGAGTCGCCTCAAGACCGCGATCCTTTACGGGGCAGACGCCGTCTACGCAGGGACCCCGGACCTGTCTTTGCGGACTCAATCCAACTTTCCCCTGGAGGACCTAGCGGAAGGTGTCCGCTTCGTGCGCGAGCACGGCAAGAAGATCTACCTTACGCTGAACTTGTTTACGCACAACCGTGACGTGGACAAGCTCCCGCACTTCGTGAACGCCCTCAGGGAGCTGAAGCCTGACGGGGTGATCGTGTCCGATCCCGGCGTCTTCCAGTACCTGAAGGACCACGCGCCGGAAATCGAGCGTCACATCTCGACGCAGGCGAACGTCGCGAGTTGGCTCACCGTCGACTATTGGCAGCGACAGGGAGCGGATCTCTGTGTGCTGGCACGCGAGGTGAGCTTCGAGGAGTTGAGCGAGATTCGGGAGCGCTGCCCAGGAATCAAGCTGGAGACGTTCATTCACGGCGCTATCTGCATGACCTACTCGGGTCGTTGCTTGCTTTCAAACTACATGGCCGAACGCGGCAGCAATCAAGGCGGCTGCGCCCACAGCTGCCGCTGGAAGTACAAGCTGCACGTCACTCACGCAGACGGCACGGCCGGGACGATAGAAATCAGCGACGACAACAAGGGCGATTTTCAATACTTCCTCGAGGAGGAGTTTCGCCCGGGTGAGTTTTACCGCATCGAAGAGGATGAGCGTGGAAGCTACATCTTGAATGCGCGCGACTTATGCTTGATGCCACGCCTCAATCAGCTGTTGGCGCTCGGAGTCGACTCGCTGAAAGTCGAAGGCCGAAACAAGAATGAATACTACGTGGCCTCGGTGGCGCGCGCGTACCGGGCCGCAATCGACGCGTACTACGCCGATCCGGAGGGCTGGACCCACGAGCCATTCATGGACGAGCTGTTCGCCTCCCGCGCTCGCGGGTATACGCTCGGATTCCACGACGGGCGCCTGACGAACCTGTCCCACGACTACGTCGGCGGACAGTCGCTCAGCGCCTATGAGTTCGCTGGCTTCATTCGTGAGTGGGACGAGCAGTCTCTAGTGCTGGAGCTTCGCAATCGACTCGTTGCGGGCGACGTGATCGAGTTCTTACCGCCGTTCCGGCAGGGGGACGACCTCGCGTGTGTCCGCCTGCGCGCCTACGAATTCATCGACGCGCAAAGTGGCGAGCGCTTCGAGAAGATTTCAGCCGGGCAGGGGCGAGCGGTCCGTATACCCCTGAGCGCTTTTCACGCCGAAGATGTGGCCGCGCTGCGAAGCTGTTTATCGCTAGGGACCATCGCCCGCAAGGCCAGCGTCCTCAGCCCCGAGGAGCAATCTCAGCTCGACCGCAATCGCAAAACCCAGCAAGCCGAGCTCGGACTAATCCCCCTCGCTGCCCTGACTGATCCCACAGCCCGGCCGAGCGCCGCGGCGCGTCCAGCACCGAAACTTGGGTTAGACGGCTGCTGCGGCCTCGGGTGCAACGGCTGCCTGATGTTCTGGAACGAGCCAAAATTCGCCAAAGCGCGCGACCGCCTGAACGCTCAGGGTCAAGGCACCCGCCTGGCTCTCCGTTCTTGACATTCCCGATAGAGAAAAGCATATCCGTCGTGTGAAGCTGTCTAACAAGGGGCGCTATGCGGTGCGCGCGCTGTTCGACATTGCCTTCTACAATGAGGGACGGCCGACCCAGGTGAAGGACATCGCCGAGCGCCAAGGGATCCCTCCGCGTTTCTTGGAGCAGATCTTCCAGGACCTGAAACGCGCCGGTTTGGTGGGTTCCAAGCGCGGCCCGCAGGGGGGATACAGCCTGCTGAAAGAGCCGATGCAGATCTCCGTCGGGGATGTCCTGCGGGTGACTGATGGTCCTGTCTCACTCGCCGACACGAGCGAGGAGCTCGACAAACACCCAGGCCCTAGTTGCCGCCAGGCGACGGAGTCAGTCTTCGAAGATCTCTCGAAACGCGTCGAGGCCTGCCTGGACAGCGTGAGCGTCGCTGATATCTGCAGTCGCGCTGAGACCCTAGGGATCCGCAAACACGGAACACAACGTTACGTCTACGTCATCTAACTCCCGGTAAACGCCCCTATGCCTGAAGTTACCCAGCTGCCACCCTTAAAGAACCACCCTAGCGTCTACGGCGACGTGCTTGAGCTAATTGGGGATACACCGCTCGTCGAGCTGAAGCTGCGAGACGCACCCGCCAACGCAGCGCGGGTCTGGGGTAAGCTCGAAAGCGTCAATCCTGGGGGTTCCACGAAAGACCGGATCTGTCTCTCGATGATCGAGCGGGCCGAGCAGGATGGCCGCTTGAAGCCAGGCGGAGTCGTGCTCGAACCCACCAGCGGCAATACCGGCATCGGCTTAGCGCTCGTGTGTAGTCGGCGCGGCTACCGCTGCATTCTGACGATGCCAGAGAGCATGAGCCTCGAGCGTCGCGCGCTGCTTGAGCTGATGGGGGCAGAAGTCGTGCTGACGCCCGCGGAAGACCAGATGAACGGCGCTATTGCCAAAGCGCGCGAGCTGGCGGAGCAGCACGGCGCCTTCGTCCCTCACCAGTT
The DNA here is from genome assembly GCA_039796375.1 of Pseudomonadota bacterium. GTDB lineage: Bacteria > Myxococcota_A > Polyangia > Polyangiales > Polyangiaceae > SZUA-265. Next base: position 19,540 of record JBDKJZ010000006.1, on the reverse strand, counting down.
TGAGAACCCCGCGAATCCTGAGGCGCACTCGAGCCGAACAGTGATGGAGATTCTTCACGCGATGGGCGAGCTCTCGCTGGACGCTTTCGTGGCAGGGGTTGGGACGGGCGGCACAATCACCGGCGTCGGCAGAGTGCTGCGCGTCGAGCGCCCGGAGTGTCAGGTCGTCGCTGTGGAGCCCGAGACCTGCGCAACCCTCTCGCGCGGTGAGATTGGTCCCACCAAGATCCAGGGCCTTGCCGCAGGCTTCGTTCCCCGTAACTTCGACCGCCTAGTGCCCCACAAAATTCATACCGTGAGCGACGACGACGCCTACCAGACAAAGCAACGCCTTGCCCGCGAAGCGGGAGTGCTCGTGGGCATCAGCGCGGGCGCGGCCGTGCACGCCGCGTTTGAGGTCGCGCGTACCCTGAGCCCAACGCAGAACGTCGTGGTGCTGCTTCCGGATACGGGGGAACGCTACTTCAGCCTGGACGAATATTTTGCCAGCTGACCTCAGCTTCGGACCGCGCGAAGGGCGTCTCGCAGAGACCACGGTATTGCTCGTCGGCTTGGGCGGCCTCGGTTGTCCTGCGGCGTGGTCACTCGCGACGTCCGACGTGCGCTTCCTGCTGGTTGACGACGACCTCGTCGACGAGACCAACCTGCACCGTCAGGTGCTCTTCCAAGACGAAGATGTTGGGCGAGCGAAGCTCGATGCCGCTCGGGACGGGCTCCTGCGACTCGGCGTCGCTGCTGAACGTATTGAGCTGGTTCACTCGCGCCTGCTTCCCGACAACGCGCTAGAACTCTGCTCCCGCGCGGATGTCATCATTGAGGGCTCCGATAACTACGCGACCAAGTTCCTCACGGCAGACGCGGCCCGGCTCGCAGGGCGACCCGTCGTGCATGGCGCTGCGCTCGGTTGGCAGGCGACGGCGTGGGCGGTCAGCCCGACAGGCGCCCCCTGTTACCGTTGCCTATTTGAAGATGTGCCCACCACCGAGACGGTGAACTGCAGCAGCGCTGGGGTCGTCGGTCCGGTCGTCGGATTTACCGGCGCCCTGCTCGCCGACCTGTGTCTGCGCGTCCTGCACGGCGAAGCCCCGTACGGCGTGTTGTTGAGCTACGACGGCCTGCGCGACCGACTCCGCGAAACGACGGTCCCGCCGAGGAGCGACTGCGCGCTCTGCGGCAGCGGGCATGCCGAACAGCCCCCCATCGTCCAGCTGAGCGAAGATCGCTACCTGCGGCCTGTCTGCGCCGCTTGAACCGCTATCTGGCTACGCGGACTGTCACCGGGCGCCAAAGAAAAACCCCTCTCCCCTCTTGCAATCGCCTCAAACAACCCCTTAGGAGAATCCCATGAGTATCACTGTCCGTATCCCAACCCCGCTACGCACACTGACCGGTGGTCACGAAGAAGTCAGCGTCGAAGGCGCCAATATTCAGGCGGTCATCGACAACCTGGAGAGCAGCTACCCCGGCATGAAAGAGCGTCTCGTTGACGAGAAGGGTGTGCGCAGGTTCGTCAACTTGTACCTCGGCGACGAAGACATTCGTTTCTTGGACGGCCTCAACACATCGGTGAAAGCCGGTGACGAGATCAGCATCGTCCCCGCTATTGCTGGAGGCTGATGCTGCCCTTCGAGGATCGCTACACGCGGCAGCGTCAGGTTCCTGAAATTGGAACGGCGGGGCAAACATTGCTCGAAGGCTCACGCATCACGCTGCCGGATATCGCCGCCAGCGCGGTCGCAGTTGTGTACTTAGAGCGCGCCGGAGTGCGCCAAATCGATCACAGCGCGTCCTCACTCAGTCTTAGCGACCCAGGCGATCCTTGTTCAGACCCCTTAGAGACGACGCCACACGCCCGCCACTTTCGCTTCTCAGGCCCGCTTGAGTTTGCTCAGGGATGCCAGCTCGCGCTCAATCACATCCGGCGGCAGCTCAACCTCGACACCAGGAATACCCCGTGACTCTCTCCGTCTCGTCCCCCAGACTCGTGCGCTCGCGGCGGCTCGCGTCCATGATCGATGCGGTGGGCAATACGCCGCTCCTGCGCATGAAGCGCGTCGCCAGCAGCGCACCCAGCGTCGAAGTCTACGTCAAGCTGGAGTTCGCCAACCCCGGCGGGTCTGTCAAGGACCGTCCAGGCCTGAGGATGGTTCAGCAGGCGCTCGAGACAGGCGCGCTCACCAGCGACAAAATCCTGATCGACGCCACAAGTGGAAACACCGGCGTAGCTTACTCGTGGATTTGTGCAGCGCTCGGGGTCAAAGCCCAGCTCGTGATGCCCGGCAACGTCAGCAAGGCCCGCAAGGACATCACGCGCGCTTTTGGAACTGACCTAATCTTCTCGAGCCCGATGGAGGGCTCAGACGGGGCGATCGTCAAGGTGCGCCAGTTGGTCAACGCAGACCCTGAAAAGTACTTCTATCCCGATCAGTACAGTAATCCGAACAACCCCTTGGCGCACTACCACGGGACCGCGGTCGAGATCCTGGACGCCCTCGGGGACAGAATTACCCATTTCGTCACGTCCCTCGGCACGAGCGGCACGGCCATGGGCACGACCCGCCGCTTGCACGAGTTCCCCGAACGGAAGATCTACTGCGTGGCAGCCGAGCCGGCCGAAGCGCTCCACGGTTTAGAAGGCCTGAAGCACATGGCGTCGAGTATCGTGCCGAAAATCTACGATCCGACCGTGCCCGACGAAATCATGCCGATCAAGACCGAGGACGGCTGGGACATGTCCGAGCGCCTCGCCGCCGAAGAGGGGCTGTATGTCGGCCACTCCAGCGGAGCGAACGTCTTTGCGGCGGTCAAGATCGCCGAGAAGCTCCACGCTGAAGGGCGCGGCGGCTGCGTCGTCACGATCGCCTGCGATCGCAGCGACCGGTACTTTGCGCCAATGAAGTGGGACAAGAAGTACGTTTGGTAGGTAGAGAAAAGAAGCGATGAGCCAACACGAGCCACAAAACGATTGGGTCCAGGGCGGGCTGAAAATCAGCGTCGCCGCGCTGAACGCCATTGAAGACGCAGGGCGACGAGCTTACGAGCGGAACGAAGAGGCCTGTGGCTACCTGAGCGGCCCTTCCGCGGACAGCAAGCTGTGCGACGAGGCGGTCGAGCTCGAGAACCTCGCCAACAAGTATCACCAAATGGACCCGGAGGGGCACCCGCGGACAGGCCACGATTACTTCAAGATCCACTCGTTGAGGTTTGAGAAAGCAATAGCCCAAGGGCTGAAAGCGGAACGCCCGGTCAAGGTGTTCTTTCATTCTCACCTCGATTGCGGCGCTTATTTCAGCGAAGAAGATGCGGCGAGCATGACCGGCGGCGGAACCTCAGCCCCCGCGTACGACCTGGCTTATCTCGTCAGCGCGGTCGACGCAGGCCAAGTCAGCGCCCACAAATTGTTCATCTGGAACAACCACACGAAAGCCTTCGACGAAGCTCACTTTGATGTTGTTTGATGTCTGACGGACTGAACCCACATCAAACACGAGCCGTACGCACCTTGAGCGGCCCGCTATTGGTACTCGCGGGCGCCGGTAGCGGCAAGACGCGGGTGATCACCTTCCGCATCGCGGAGCTGATCAAGAGCGGCATCAAAGCCGAGCGCATCTTGGCGGTCACCTTCACGAACAAGGCCGCTAAGGAAATGAAGCACCGGGCGAGCGCCTTGCTCAGCAAGCGCCGCCGCACCAAGGTCACTCCTGAGATCTCGACCTTCCACTCGCTGTGCGTTCGCATCTTGCGCCGGCATATCGATCGCCTCGGGTACCCGAAGCAATTCCCGATTTATGACTCCTCGGATCAGGAGAGCCTCGCGCGAGCGGCGCTCCGAGACATCCGAGTGGGGCAAGACACGCTGCGACCGGGGGAGCTGATGTCGCAAATTGGCTCGTGGAAGAGTCAAGGCTTGCGCCCAGAAGCCGCTGAGAAGGTCGCCCAAACTGAGAAGCAGCAGCTCGCCGCGATGGCCTACTTTCGCTACCAGGCGAGCCTAAAGGCCTGCGGCGCCGTCGACTTTGACGACTTGCTGCTCTGCACTGAGGAGCTGTTCGAGAACTTTCCGGACGTGCGTTTCGCTGAGTCTTCTCGCTTCGACCACCTATTGATCGACGAGTATCAGGACACCAACGGGCTCCAATACCGGATCGTCAAGCACCTAGCCCAACGTCACCGAAACCTGTGTGTCGTGGGCGACGATGACCAATCCATCTACGGCTGGCGCGGCGCCGAGGTGACGCACATCTTGAACTTCACGAAGGACTGGCCGGACGCGACGGTCGTGCGGCTCGAAGACAACTACCGCTCGGTCGAGTCCGTGCTGAAGCTCGCCAACACGCTAATCGCCCACAACACGTCCCGGCACGACAAAGTGCTACGCGCTGCTCGCAAAGGCGGCGATCCGCCACGCGTGTGCCGTTTTGACGATGAGGTGAAAGAAGCGGAGTCGATAGCACAAGAGATTAGTGGGCTAATCAATACTGAGTCCGGGCTGCGGGTGAAACCGAGCGACATCGCGATTCTGTTTAGGACAAATGAACAGCCCCGCGTATTTGAGCTGGAGCTTCGCCGTCAGCGCATCCCGTATCAGCTAGTAGGAGGCATGTCGTTCTACGATCGCAAAGAGGTGCGCGATTGTATGGCCTACCTAAAGATTCTTGCGCACCCCGACGACGAGGTGAGCTTGCTCCGCGTAATTAACACACCAGCTCGCGGGATCGGAACGGCTTCCGTTCAGACCTTGGTCGAGAAAGCGGTCGCAGCAGGAGTCCCCCTGTGGCAGGTCTTGCCGGACGCGATCCACAGCGGAGAGGTCCCGCACGCGGTCGGCGAACGAGTCGAGAGTTTTCGGGGAATGATCGGCGAATTTCAGCAACGCTCCCAGCATCAACCGCTCGTCAAGACGGCCACTGAGTTGTTTGAGCGCGTGGACTACAAGGCGGAACTCAGCCGAGTCTACAAGAGCGCGACCGACATCGAAGCTCGCTGGAACTCGGTGGTCGAGCTCATCAACTCCATCGGGCTGTACGAGGAGCGCGCAGACAAGCCCAGCCTAGCTGAGTTCCTTGAAGAGACCGCGCTCGCCGGCCGCGAAGATCCGCGCGATGACAAGGACAAGCGGCAGGAGCACTCGATCACGCTAATGACCCTCCACAGCGCCAAGGGCCTTGAGTTCAAGCACGTCTACATGGTCGGGATGGAAGAGGGCCTACTTCCGCATCAGCGCTCGCTCCTTGAAGGGACCCAAGCGATCGCCGAGGAGCGGCGCCTCGCCTACGTGGGGGTCACCCGAGCCCAGGATGTCTTGACGCTGTCCTTGGCGAAGCAGCGCATGAAGTGGGGTAAACCGCGTGGCTCGATCATCAGCCGCTTCGTGTTAGAGATGCGAGGTGAGACCGAGAAAGCGCTGAAGGCGGCTCAGGCCGCGGAAGAGATTTTTCAGAAACCCTCGGCTGATCCGCCAGTCTCAGGAAAGAGCCCAGGTAAGAAGACCTCCAAGAGGACAGCCAAGAAGCCCCCCGGTAACAAGCCGGCAAAGGAGCCCCCCGGCAAGAAGCCCGCGAAGAAGACTTCTGGTCGGCAGTCTGCAACAACTCAGTCGCGCGGAGCTGCCGACCGAGGCGGGACCGCGCCAGAGCGCCAAGCGGTACGGGAAGCGAAACCCCCGAGTCCGAGGTTGGCCTCCACCCGCAAGTCCGGTGATGCCCCCACCGAATGAGCCGGCAGTCCTCTTGGGCGCGGCCTTGGCCCGCACCGGGATCGATCTGGTGACCCCATTTGCGGTCGATGGTGACGCCTGCCAACTCTTCCCGTTCGAACGCTTCGGCAAGAGCCGGACGCTCGGGTTCTTGATCGGAAACACCCGAGCGCTGTGGGCACCGTTTCGGAAGTGGACCGCAGAGCAGTCACCCCTGCCACCGGAGCCCCTAGACACGTACGTCGAGACCGCCGTGCTCCAAGCAGTCGCTGACTTGACCACCAGCAGCGGTAGCGCCTCCGCAGTTTATTGGTCGCACCGGACGGACTACCCGCTCGGCGCCGGAGAGTCCGGCGCGATTCCGGTGCAGCGACTCGCTCGGCACATCGGCTTCGCGTCCTTGGCGCCCGTCCAGCTCAGCGTACATCCCGTCTACGGCCCGTGGGTCTCGCTGCGCGCCGTAGTCTGTGTCGATCGCCCCGCCCCTCCGTCTCGCGCGGCACCGCGTGATGCCCCCTGTGACGAATGCCCGAAGCCTTGTCAGGCCCCCTTCGCTCTGGCGCTCGCGCGCCTCCAAGATCGGTCCGCAGGCTCGCTAGCAAGCGCTGTCAGGAGCGACTGGCGGGGCTGGTTGAGCGTTCGGCAGAGCTGTCCGGTGGGCGGCTCCTCCGAGTACTCTGAGGAGCAGTCGGAGTACCACTACCTGCGAGATCCGGCCCTGCTTCGGAAGTCGCCATCTGAGGCGCTTGAGATGAATTGTTCCGAGCCGTAGACGGTAGGGGCGGATGAAAGCCCCGGACATTTCGCGGGATTTTTCTGTCCAGAACCGCTAGGGATCGTTCGATGACTGCCCAGCCCAAGCTTCAAGCCAGCGCGCGACTGGGCAGCGGCGCGATGTTCGACGCGATAGCGCCTCGCTACGACCTCCTCAACCGACTGATCAGTCTCGGCATCGATCAAAGCTGGCGGCGCAAGACAGTGGCCTCGCTGCAGCTGAGCCCAGGCGACCGCGCGCTCGATCTCGCCACCGGCACGGCCGACTTGGCGATCCTCGTCGCCCGACGCACCGGCGCCAGCGTCGTCGGCCTCGATCCTTCGACTGGGATGATGAAGGTCGGGGAAGAAAAGATCCAACGGCTCGGACTGAGTGAGCAGGTCAAGCTGGTCGAAGGCGACGCTCAGGAGCTGCCTTTCGGCGACGGAGGCTTCGCAGGGATTTGTATGGCCTTCGGGATCCGGAACGTGCCCGATCGCTCCCGAGCGCTGCGCGAAATGGCGAGGGTCACTCGCTCGGGGGGACGCATCGCAATATTGGAGCTCTCGGAGCCTCGCGCCGGGTGGTTGGGCGCTGCCGCGCGCTTTCACATGCATCGAGTGGTTCCCTGGCTCGGGGGTCTGCTGTCGGGCAGCCGCGAGTACCGCTACCTGCCGGAGTCCATCCAGCGCTTCCCCTCTCCAGAAGCGTTCTGTTCTCTGATGAGCGAGGCCGGGCTACGCGACGTGCGCGCACTGCCGCTCACCTTCGGTGTCTGCCAGTTGTTCACCGCGGAGGTGCCATGAGTGTTGGCCCAGCGGGCATTGCCAAGGTCACGGAACAGGTGCTTGCGCCCCAGACACTAGATCCCGCGACCCGGCTTCAGTTGCTCGGCGGCGGCGGCGACGTTCAGATCACGTTGCCCCTCAGCGAGCCCAGCGCCGTGGAAGCGCTCTTGAACCTCGATCAGGAGGCGGTGTTCTGGTCGGGTCGAGACGGTGAGCTTCAGATTGGGCTGGGGGCAGCGGCGGCGTTCGCGCTTGATGGGCAGGCCCGTTTTACGGACCTCGAAGAACGCGCGCGCACGCAGCTGGAGCGCATCAAACAAACCGCGCTTCCCGGCACTCCCCTCCGCCGCGCCAGGCTCTACGGGGGGCTCGCTTTTCAACCCGGCCACTCGCAGCGCCCCCCCTGGGAGCTCTTTGGGGACGGCCGTTTCGTGTTGCCGCGTTATGTGATCGAGCGATGCGCCACCCAATGGACGTTGAGTGTAAACATTACCGCTCAGGAGAGCGCTCACGCTGACTCGCTACTCCAGAGTGCTCTGGAGCTGCGCGCGCGCATTGGTCGCCAGCGCCCCGCCGAGGTGGAGGGGCAGTTACCCCATTTGGAGCAGCTAACACTCGACAACAGCGAGGCCGAGTGGATCCGCTTGGTGGAAGATATCCTGGCGCGCATCGCGTCGGGAGACTGCACGAAAATCGTCGCCGCCCTCCGTAGCGAGCTGAGCTTCGCGGAACCCTTGAACGTGGCCGCAACCCTCGCCGCCCTCAGCTCGGGCGGAGCCGCAACCGTATTCGCCTTTAAGCGTGGAACCCACACCTTCTGCGGCGCCTCGCCGGAGCGGCTCCTGCGTAAGGTTGGCCTCGACATAGCGAGTGAAGCCCTCGCTGGCACGTTCCACCGCAGCCAAGGCAACTACGCGACTGAGCTCCTCCGCAGCCCAAAGGAACACGAAGAGCATCTCCCAGTGAAGCGCGCGATCTTGGAGGCGCTCGAACCACTCTGCTCGGAGCTTCACTACCCGGCGCAACCCGAGATCTGCGAACTGCCACACCTGCTTCATCTGAAGACACCGATAGCGGGTCGACTCAAGGCGCCTGTGCATATCTTGCGCTTGATAGCTGGGCTGCACCCCACGCCCGCCGTGGGCGGAGTGCCCCGCGCAGTGGCCGCGTCGTGGATCGCCGAACAAGAAGGTGCCGAGCGCGGCTGGTACGCCGGACCCGTCGGTTACTTTGACGCCGCTGGAGACGGCGACTTCTTTGTCGCCCTGCGCAGCGGCGTCATCACGGATCGGTGCGCTTTTTTGTATGCTGGGGCCGGCATTGTCGCCGGCTCGGAACCACACACTGAGTACGCCGAGACCCAGCTCAAGCTGCGCTCGCTACGGGCTTCGTTACGTGCCTAAGCCCCCCGCAAGCACCAGACCCAAACCACGCGAGAGTTCCGGGCACTCGCCCAGCAACCTATTGACCCAGTGGTCAAGGACCCTCATAGAGAGCCTCTGCGACGCAGGACTTCGGCATGTGGTCATTAGCCCCGGCTCACGGTCGACCCCGCTTGTCGCGGCCGTGCTCGATTGTCAGCGGCTGACTCACCAATTGGTCATCGATGAGCGCAGCGCCGCGTTCATCGCGCTTGGGCGGGCCAAGCTGGACGGCCTGCCTACCCTACTCCTCTGCACTTCAGGGAGCGCCGTCGCCCACTACTTCCCGGCGGTGATTGAGGCCGACGAAGGCGCTATCCCGCTCTTAATGCTGAGCGCAGACCGCCCTCCGGAAGCGCAAGCAAACCGCTCGGCGCAGACGATCGATCAGCTGCATCTGTTTGGGCGAAAGGTGCGCGGCTTCTTTGACGTCGGTATGGCGGATCCCAGCTACGGGGCGTTGCTTGGCTTGCGACGCAAAGCGCTGCAGGCCTTCGAACTCAGCCGTTTTCCTGCGGCCGGCCCAGTCCACATCAACTTCCCCGCGCGCAAGCCCTTGGAGCCCGACCGCAAGCGTCTGCGCAGCGCCGACTCCGACGAGGCCCGCTTGGAACGCCAGGTCAGCGAGGTGCTCACTGTTCCAGCGACGGAGCGCTGCGCAGTGCTCAGCATCCCAGCACAGAGTGCTCTCGACCGCCTCGTACAATCCGCCAGCCAGGCTAAGCGCCCCGCGCTGCTGCTCGGACCAACGGACCCCTGGCGCGCTCCGGACAGCGAAGTGCTCGCGGAGTTTGCCTCGCGCTCCGGCTGGCCCGTGCTGTGCGAAGTCACCAGCCAGGCTCGATTCAGCTCCTCCAACCTCGGCGCGGCGCTGTGCGACGGCTTCGACCTGTTGGCCAGGGCGTGCGTCGAACTGGGCGTCGAGTCTTCCCAAGGCTTCGTCCCAGACTTCGTGCTTCAGTTTGGGCAACCCCCAACTTCGAGCGCCTGGGCGCGCCTCGAAGAAACGCACCCGATGCAGCGTTTTTTGGTCTCGGACGCCCAATGGCCCGATCCAGCGAACCGAGCGAGCGCCGTCATCGGCGCCGATCCGGCCGCACTGCTCGCTCGCCTGTCCGGCGTCGTGGGCCCTGCCAGCACTGAGTGGCGCACGAGGATGGTCGGCGCCAATCACCTGGTCTGGCGAGTGGTGTCCAGTCACCTGCAGCGCAGCTCATCCTTCGATGAAGCCGCGGCTGTCAGCGCTGTTTCCCAAGGCCTAGGTGAGGGCGACGTGCTGCTCTTAGGGAACAGCCTCCCGATCCGGATCGCCGAGACAGTGATGCGCGCTCGCCCTGAGCACGTGCGGGTGATGTCCCAGCGCGGAGCGAACGGAATCGACGGGCTGATCTCCCTGGCCGCGGGAATGGCCTCAAACGTCGAAGGACCAGCCCACCTGACAGCGATTGTGGGCGACGTGAGTTTTCTGCACGACGTGGGGGGGCTGTTGGCGCTGACTTCGCAGAGCCGGGCGCCGCTGCATTTGACCGTCGTCGCAGTGAACAACGGTGGGGGCCGAATTTTCGAGCAGCTGCCCCTTGCTGAGCTCGTCAACCTCGACGCTTGGACAACGCCGCACCAGCTCGACTTGTCGCAGATTGGCGCCGCATTCGCGGTGCCGTCTTTCCGAGCCGAGTCGGCCGAGGCGCTGCGACAGGCACTTCGCATCGCAAGGCGCGGCCGGTCCAGCCTGGTCGAGGCAGTCGTCGCGCCCCACGGCGCCCGGGCGCTGTACCCAAGCTTAGTGTCCGAATTGGTCGCAGGCCTGCGTCAGCCCTTGCCTAGCGGCAGCTGAAAACGTAATTCCCTCCCATGGCTTTCAAGGTCCTGCTGCTACACGGCTTTTCGGGAGCACCGGAGTCCTGGCGAAAGGTCACCGAGCAACTGGCGCCCGACGTCGAAGCCTCCGCGCCTGCCCTGGCCGGGCACAGCGGAAGCGAACTGATCCGCGGCGCGTGGCAACCCCATCCTCCTCCGAGTCAGCCGTGGTGTGATGGCTTCGAAGCCGAAGTCGATCGCCTCGCGCAGTGGGTGCTGCACTTCGGCGTCTCACCCTGTGTGCTCGTAGGGTATTCGCTTGGGGGCCGCTTGGCTCTCGGGCTGCTCCACCGTCACCCGCAGCTCTTCACCCGAGGCCTGCTGATCGGCACTCACCCGGGGATAGCCGATGCGGCCGAACGAGGTGAGCGGCACCAATTCGAGCAGGAGCGGGTCACGATGCTAATCGAGCAAGGCATCGGGCCGTTCATGGACTACTGGCAAGATCTGCCGCTGTTCTCGTCGCAGCGCACGTTGCCGATGGAAACCCGGGAGCGCCAGGCTCAGCTGCGACGTACGCACACACCTCACGGGCTGATCCTGTCGCTACGCACGTGTGGACTGGCGGTCATGCCCAACTACTGGCCGCATCTGAGTGAGCTCAAGACCCCAACGACCTTGGTGGTCGGCGCCGAAGACGCGCGATTCAAGCGTATCGCGCGGGAGATGGCGGAGCTCGTTCCCAACGCCTCGCTACGCGTAATCGAAAACGCTGGTCACAACCCAGTCCTCGAGAGCCCTCAGACCTTGGCGGACTTGATCTCTGCCATTGGCCGCTGAGGGCCCGAAGGTGGGAAACGCCGTCGGAAGGCTTTCGGGATGAGCGCCGCGCCCGTAGCCGCCTGGTGGTTAGCGATGCGCCCGAAGACGCTCCCCGCCGCGGTCGTCCCCGTGTTTGTGGGCAGCGCGTGCGCACTCGGCCTCGCGCGCTTTCAGTGGTTGCCGAGCATAGCCGCGCTGGCAGGCGCGTTGCTCCTACAGATCGGCTCGAACTTCGCGAACGACGTCTATGACTACGAAAAAGGCGCTGACACGGGAGCGCGGCTCGGCCCGACCCGCGCCGTCCAGGCCGGGTTAATTTCGCCACGGGCGATGAAAACCGGAATGGGGCTGGTGTTTGCCGTCGCGCTGCTCATTGGGGTTTACCTGACCGCAGTCGCCGGCTGGATCATCGTCGCTATCGGGGTGTTCTCGATCGCCAGCGCTATTGCTTACACTGGAGGCCCCTACCCGCTCGGTTATCACGGCCTCGGTGATGTGTTCGTGATGTTGTTTTTTGGCTTCGTCGCCGTCTGCGGAACGGTGTTCGTGAACACCGGCGGCGTGCCAATGCTCGCGGTCTGGTGCTCGCTCCCGGTCGGCGCCCTCGCGACGAACATCTTGGTCGTCAACAACGTGCGCGACGTGGAGACCGACCGAGTCGCCGGCAAACGCACGCTGGTCGTGCGCTTCGGGCGACGAGCAGGCATCGCGCAGTACCTGACGCTCCTGGGGCTCGCATACGCGGTGCCGGCTGCGCTGTGGTCGTCGGGTGTCCTCAGCTGCTTCGCCTTCTTGCCTTGGCTTTCGCTGCCCCTCGCCTGGAACCTCGCTCGAAAGCTCCGGCGCGAGCAGGGCCAGGCCTTGAACGCGACGCTGGCGGGTTCCGCAAAGCTGCTCATGCTGTATGGGCTGTTATTCGGGGTCAGCGTGGCGCTAGGAATCGGTCCAAGGTGAACACTACATGCCCGTCCCCTGGCTGACTGAAGCGACCCTCCCGCTCTCTGGCGCGTACAACGCGAGGGGCGCGCTCGGTCCCCGGCGGAGCCTGCGCTTGCAGCTGCCTGGACTCACGGGCGCGCTCTGCACGGGCGAAGCCGCGCCGCTCCCCGGGTTCTCAATAGAGAGCCTTGACCAGGTCCGCGACTACTTGGGCCGCGCGGTCAGCCCGGCGTTGTTCTTGAGGAAGCTGGAGACCCTCGTGCAAGCGGCGGAGGCCGCGCCGGGCGCGCCGCTCAGGACAGGCACGCGCAGCCTCGGCGAGCGACTGCGCGAAGCGCCGAGCGCGCCAAAGAGCGCCACGTTCGCACTGGACTGCGCGCTGCTCGATGGCCTTGGACAAGCGCTAAATAGGCCACTCTGGCGCTTATTGTCACCGGCGTCCGAGGTCGCCACGCCCCCCTTGCTGCCCGCGTCGGCGGAGCTCCTCTCACTCCATGACGCGGGCTGGGACGAGCGCTGCGAGCGCGCTGCTAGCTCCGAAACGCAGACCTTCAAGCTCAAGATAGGTCTCAACTTCGAGCTTGAGCTCGATCGCCTTCATCAGCTGCGCAAGCGCGCGCCCGAGGTGCGGCTACGCGTGGACGCGAACGGACAGCTCGGAAACACGCCGGAGCTCTGGCAAGAGCGCCTCGTCGCGCTCGCCCCCCTCGGCCTCGAGTTCGTGGAAGAGCCCGTCCCGTTCGCTCTGCTCGGCGAGCCTCGCCCGCTGCCGTGCCCCCTCGCGCTGGACGAATCGCTCGTCCGGCTCACGCCGAAGTCTGAGGCCCTCCACGCTTGGCTGGCGAGCGGCCACCTGCGCGCACTCATCATCAAGCCGATGCTCCACGGCGGGCTCGCGGCTTTCGCCGACTGGATCGAGTGTGCAGCGCGACATCAGATCGATCTCGTGGTCTCTCACCTGTTCGACGGCCCGATAGCGATGGCCATGTACCGGCACTTGGCGATTGCTCATCCGCTGCGGGAGCTGCACACTGGCCTCGGCCAGCACTCCGGGCTGCAGCTCTGGCCGAACCGCTCGTCGCTGACGGCGCCAGGTCTAGGGATCGACGCGCCATGAGCGACGCGTTCGATCTCTGGCCGTGGGGTGACGCCGACCCCCCGCTCATCATCGCCTCGGACGGACAGCCCTGGTCGCGCGCGCAGCTCTCAGGTCAGGTCACGGCGGTGATCCACTCGCTCGTGGCTCAAGGCGTGAAGCCCGCGCAACGGACGCCCGTGCCGTTCATCGCTGACAACACTCTGCGTAGCCTGTGCCGCCTGTTGGCGCTGCTTCAGCTGCGCGTCCCGGCGCTGCTCCTTCACCCCGCTTGGACCGACGCCGAGCGTGACCTCCGGCTCTCCGAAGCAGGTCTCGTGCCCTTCGCTTGGCCGGCGCTTGAGCCGCAGCCTGGGCCGCACCCCCGGCCCCCGCCCGTCCAAGTTGCGGCAAGCCACCCGCTGGCTGTCGTCTACAGCTCGGGCAGCTCGGCCCAACCCAAAGCGATCGTACTCAGCCGCGGCGCCTTTGAGTCCTCGGTCTTGGCCAGCTCAAACAATTTTCCATGGCAACCGAACGATCGCTGGCAGCTGTCGCTTCCGCTCGCGCACGTCGGCGGGCTGAGCGTTCTGCTACGCTGTCTACACGCGCGCCGCACCTTGGTCCTGACTGACCGGGCCAGCAGCGCGCAGGCGGAGGTGCAGCAGCTCGGCGAGCGCGCCATCACGCACGTGTCGGTCGTCCCCACCCAGCTCAAGCGCTGGCTCGACACCGGCCTCCGCTGCCCGCCAACCCTCCGAGCCGTACTGCTCGGTGGCGCGCCTTCGCCCGCCAGCTTGGTGAATCGGGCGCGGGAACGCGGCTTCCCGATTCTCAAAACCTACGGACTGACGGAATATGCGTCGCAGGTCGCCACCCAGTCACGCGCGACCCCGCCACCACCCACCACAACCACTCATTCCCCTAGCGGTCGCCCCCTCGGGCACGTCGAGCTCCGGATCACGGAGGGTGTGCTCTGGCTGCGCGGGCCGTCCCTCTTCTCGGGAACCTTCGCCCGCGGGGCCTACACCCCCGCCGCACTCGATGCAGACGGCTGGTTCTGCACCCAAGACAGCGCCGAGTTCGACGCCAATGGCGAGCTATGTATTCTGGGGCGTCGCGACGAGGTGTTAATCACCGGCGGCGAAAACGTGCAACCTGAAGAGGTCGAGAGCGCGCTCGTGTCGCTCTCGGACGTCCACGCTGCCTGCGTCTTTGGCTTACCCGATGACGAGTGGGGCACACGCATCTGCGCGGCGGTGGTGAGCCCGCGAAGCGAGGCCTCGATATCCGCCGAGCTTGTCCCCATCCTGAGCGGCTACAAGCGCCCCAAGCAAATTTTTCGGGTCAGCGCGCTGCCTTGCACCTCGAGCGGTAAGGTGTCCCGCCGCCTGACCGCCGAACTTTGCCGGACCCTCTGAGCATTTTTGCCCGACAGCGCACAAGGCGCGCCTATACTCAGTCCCAATGGCTGTTCGTCCGCACTTTACGCTGAGCCTGCTCGGGCTCCTGCTGCTCGTTTCCCAAGCTTGCCAGAAAGCGCCGCCCGACGCCGCACCCTCCCCGACCGCCTCAGCCTCTGCCGCTTTGCCCCCTGCTGCGCCCGTGCTGAAGCGCGGTGAGCCGCTCGGGGACGCCCCTCAGCACGCGCTGAGCGAAATCCTGCTTGCCCCCCAGTCCTTCGCCGGAAAGACCGTGCGCACCAGCGGTCAGGTGCGCAAAGCCTGCTCAGCTAAGGGCTGCTGGATGGAGCTGTCGACAAGCATGAAGAAGAGCGATCCGGGCTGTCGCGTGACGTTCAAGGACTACGGCTTCTTCGTCCCGCTCGATGCCACGGGTTCGAAGGCGACGCTGGAGGGTGCCATCGAGATCAAAACCGTGAAGCGGTCTTACGTAGAACACTACGAAGGTGAAGGCGCTACCTTCGCGAGCAAGAACGCCGACGGCACCGCGACCGAAGTTCAGATCGTCGCCAGCGGCGTGGAGCTCATCCGCTAAGCCCATCGGCTAAGCTAGCATCGGGCGCGCGCCTAGCGGCTACGGTGTCTCAGCGCCCGAAACGGGCGCTCTGCGTAGCGAAGCGCGAGGCGGAGCGGTCCGTCGCCCGGGTGGATCAGCTCCATCCGAGCCCAGTGCGGCAGCAGCTCATACTGCAGGCTGCGCGCTCCCTGAGCCGGCGAGAGCAGCAACCACGACAACGCCGCGCGGCGGTAACTCACAGGTTGTTTTGGATCCAACAGCCGCTCGACCGGCAGGAGCGTCAGGAGCAGGCTGGCTCGGGCCGAAAAGAGTAAACGCGGACTCGGAACGCTACAATGCCCCGCGAGGTTCGCCGCGCGGAGCGCGTAGTCGAGCGCCGCCGTCGCCCCCAGCAGCTCAGCGAGCGACCGCAGCCGCGGCACCTCAATCTGGTCACGCCACGCTTGCCACGCCAGGCCGATGTCCTTCAAGATCCTCGGCTGCCCAAGCGAATGCTGCAGCAAGTGTCCCGCCAAATGAATCAAGCCCAGCTCACGCGAGGGGACTCGCAGCGTTCGTCCGTCAAGCTCGAAGTCCCGCGTCTCTTCAAACCAAAGCGCCTCGTGCTCCGCAAACAGGTGAGGCGCTAGCGCCGCCCAGTGTAAATCGAGGTTTGAGACGCCGCCCCCCGGGTGACTGCGATGCAGCGGGTGCTGAAAATTCCCAGAAAATGAGCGTTGAAACGACCCGGGCGTTTCGCTCTTGAAGCCCAGCGTGGTCAGCACCTGGTGGGCCCGCTCGCCGTCTGAGCGCCGCACCAGCACATCGTTGTCAAGCATCGCCCGCGCCCCGATGCCGCCGTACAACTCGATCGCGAGCGGCAAACCCTTCAACACCACGCACGGGATCTGCGCCGCTTCGAACGCGACGCTCACCTGCAGCAGCTCGCCCTTAAGCAGCAGGTTGTGCGGGAGTGCGGGCTGATCCTGAGGTAACACGGGCGTCCTCTCAGCGGTTCCCGGTGGAGCCGTAGCCGCCTTCGCCGCGCGCCGTCTCGTCGAGTTGGGACACCTCATCCCAGCTAGCAATGAGCACGCGCTGGATCACCAGCTGGGCGATACGCTCTAGCGGTTTTAGCTCGAACGCTTCCTGACCGTGATGAATCAGCACGACGCCGATCTCTCCACGAAAGTCACTGTCGATTGTCCCCGGGGCGTTCAGGACTGTGATCCCGTGCCGCAAAGCTAAGCTCGATCGCGGGCGCACCTGCGCTTCGAAGCCAACCGGAACGGCGATCTTCAGCCCCGTCGGGATCAAGCGCCGCTCGCCTGGGCTGAGGACCACTCGTTCACTCAGTGCGGCGTGAAGGTCCATGCCGGCGGAGCCTGCCGTCTGGTATGCGGGCAGCGGCACCCAAACAGCGCCGCAGCGGGTCAGCGGGATCTTCAATGTTTCCGGTGTCGTCATTTCGTAAGACCCGCGAACGGGACCCCAAGCTTCTAGCACTCAGCGCGTCCCTCGAATAGTCCCCAGCCTCCGTCACGCAGCGGCGAAAGCCTCCTTGCCTTGAAAGGCCCAGTTCGCCCTATTGGGGGTGTTGAAGCTGCCTATCTTCGCTAGGTCCCCTGGCAGCGTTCGGGACGGGGCGGCGCCGCAGCCCACAGCCTGAGCCGCCCCTGAGCGCCTATTCCAACCCGGCTGCACTCACGCCGAAGTAACCGAGGATATACTGACACAGCTCATGATTAAGCATATGCGCGGGCAAGTTCGCGTCATTCGCATAGATGTCACTGGCTTGAACATGCCGGCCCGTCCGGGTGACGATCTTGCTGAAGAATTTCCCAAACTCGAAGTCAACGCCCGCTAGCGAACACCCCGCTTCTGCCCCGACTGGCTGAGTGAACTGAAATCGATAGAAGAGCTTGAGCGGTTCGAGCGGATACTCCTCAACCAAGAACAGGCTCTGGTTTCCGACTTTGGCGCTTCTGAGCTTCGCCAAGGCTTGGAGCTTGTCGTCCGCAGAGCCAAAGAATATCAGCGCGTCGTAGCTCATCAGAGGCTCAACCGACTTGAACGCGACGCCGACACCCCTCAAGAACGTCGCATGATCTCTCGGCCGATACGAGACCCATTCGGGTTCATCGTTGGTGTTCTCTTGGGAGAGACCGCTAGAGACAACCAAGCGCGTCTCAGGCCCGATGGTTTCGAGGACCTGCCCCAAGAACTTGTCAACCAAACGCAGTCCGTACGCCAGTCGCTCGTTTCGAGCGTAGTCGACTCCGTGCCAGTAGTAGTGCTGCAAATGCGCCAAGCCATTGAGAAAAACCACTCCGAACTGTGGCCGATATCGTCCCCAATACTCTAGAAACAAGAGGCCGGACAGGTACTCGAAAAGGCAAAAACCAACAAACTCTCTGCGATGCTTCATGCCGACCTTGACGACTGCAGGAAGCTCTCTCACGAACGCCTCGAATAGCGAATGTTTGAGCAACACCTTGAAGCATTTTAGAACATGCCAAGCGAGCTCGGGACCGAACATCCGCAGCCGGTTGGTGGCAGCGTAGCGGGGCAAGCCTAGCAGGGCCTCCAAGGCTTGGGGGTGCGCGGCCTCCGAGAAGGTCCAGGGATCGGGCAGAAAAAATTCGTTGTGCTCGGTTTCGTGCCCTCTTGAGCCGTTCAGGACGCCCCAAATTCCGGTGGTGACCCCCGCTCGAGACAGCGTCTCCCAAACCTGTGGAAACTTCAGACTAGGTACATCGCCCAGGTGCTTCACTTGGTGAACTGAGGAGGGTGTTCCGGTGTGGATGCTGACCCACTGCACCCAGGGCTCAAGCAGGTCACTCTCGTAGGGGTCGTCGGTCTTGGCCTTGCAATGAGAGAGGTCGAAAATCTTTTGGATATTGCTGAGCCTCAAGTCTCGCGCCGCGTCTCGAAGTAGGGAGTCGTTGAACTCATTGAGCTCAATCAGCAACAGGCGAGGCTTGTCCAGCTGGGTGCTTGTCCCGCCGTGGCTGGCCACTGTCTTGTTCATGAGCGAATGAGGGTGTCGGCGAATCGGCTTGCGTGGGTGATGGGATGTGCGTTCGTTACACAGGTTTCTTGAATTTGGGCAGACAACTACGCTTCATCCCAAGCAGACGCCACCTGTCGGCGCGCCGCCGCGGGCCCGGGGCGCGCGACCGAGTCAATTCCCGCAGCCACAACGAGCCTAGAGCAAGCTTCCAGTGTGGGTGGCACCGCGACCTAAACGCTGCCTCGATCTTCTCAGCCAAACCACGTACTCTAGTCCCGACCCGCCAGAGTTTTTCAGTGACACCCTAGAGGAGCCGCCAACAAACCCATGCACGCACGTCGTCATCTCTTGAGTGTCTCGTTCTTCACACTGCTTTGCGCGTTGCCTGCGCATGCCCAACGGGAACCCGGTCGCTGTAAGGCCCAGCTCCCCGCGAACGCAGAGTACCGAGAGGTGCTGAGCGTGCACATGGGCAACGTCAACTGGCCCTTCATCGTGTTACTGCCGGATGGCTACAGCCCTGCTGACGCCGTGCGCTACCCGGTCATCTACCTACTGCACGGCAACACCGACGACGAATGTATCGGGCCTGAGCGCAGTCACATCGAACGCGTCGCCGCAGCGGGTGCCGGTTACCCGAAGTTCATTTACGTGTTTGTCAACGGCGGCCCGACTTGCCGCTACACTGACAACCACGTTAACTGCCCCTCTCAAAAGTCCGAGTCCTACATCATCAAAGAGTTGATCCCGCACATCGACGCCAACTACAAGACCGTCGCCAACCGCGGCGGGCGCGCCCTGGACGGTTTCAGCATGGGCGGCGAAGGCGCCGCCAAGTTCGGGTACAAATACTCCGACATGTTCTGCAGCTTCGTCGCGTACTCGGGGCACGGCGCGCCGCCCGAGCTGACCGAGAACATGGAGAAGGTACTAGCCAACAAGCTGCAAACGCGCTTCGTCGTCGGAGGAGCCGAAGGCGAACGCGTCGCGACTGTTCAGAGCCACTATGACGCGGTGAAAGCCGCCGGAATTCCGACCTCGCTTGAGATCGTACCCGGCATCGCTCACAGCCTCCCCGATCTGTACGACGGGGCCTACGGCGCCGCTGGGATCAAGACCCACTTCGATTGTTTTGCGTCGGCCGCGAACGACGTTCCGCCTGAGAACACCGGAGGGAGCGGAGGGGTGGAAGTCGGAGGCGCTCAAAACGGCGGGGCAACAGCGGGCGGCGCTCCAGCAGGAGGTGCCCCGGCGAGCAGCGGGGGTTCAGCCAGCAC
>JBDKJZ010000005.1:0-33239 GCA_039796375.1 Pseudomonadota bacterium | reverse complement strand
TTTGTCCTGGGTTGTCGATGCGTCTGCTCGCCGAGGAGCGAAGAAGCGGAACGATCGAAGCGCTGATGACGACACCGGTGACCGCTTCGGCGGTGGTGTTGGGTAAGTACACGGCCACGCTGCTGACCTATGCGTTGATTTGGGTGCCGACGCTACTGTACGTGTTTATCCTGCGCGACACTGGGGCGGTCGCGGGCTCGGTTGTCTTCTCTAGCTATTTGGGTCTCTTGTTGGTGGGCGGGTTCTTTCTCGCTTTAGGGACGCTCATGAGCGCCCTGACGAAGAGTCAGATGATCGCGATGTTGCTGACGACGCTGAGCCTGTTTGGACTGTTCATACTTGGCATCGGAGAACAGGTGTTCGAGCCTGGTTTGCTGCTGGATATTTGCGGCCACGTGTCGATCCTCAGCCAGCTGCAGGACTTTTCGAAAGGCGTCATCGACTTGCGGCGCGTGGTGTTTGACTTGAGCGTCCTTGGGCTGTCCTTGTTCGTTGCGGTGCGAGTGGTCGACTCTTGGCGGTGGGACTGATGGTGAGCGAGTCGCAAACCAAGCGCAGGGTGGGGCGAGCGCTCAAGGGGCTCCGGGCCCGCTGGTTCTCGTTGCACTTCATGAACCTGGCCGGGCTGTTCGCTGCCGGGCTCATTTTCGTTTGCCTCAACATCCTGGTGAGTCGCTTCTATCAGCGCTGGGACCTCAGCCACGGCGGCCTCTACACACTATCGCCGGTCACGGTGGAAACCCTGGCGGAGCTCAAAGACCCCGTTGAGGTTGTCGTGTTCCTCAGCCAGGGTGATCCGCTGACTAGCAGCGTCCGCCACATGCTCGACGCTTATGGCGCTAGCACCACGGCGCTTCGAACGCGCTTTGTCGACCCCGACCGAAACCCCGCTGAGTTCGTCGCGCTCCAGCGCGAGTATGGAATTTTTGAAGGCAAAACCGAGAACGGGCGACTGGCGTCAGAAGCCAGTATCGTTGTGGTTCGCGGCGAGCGGCGCTGGTACATCACCACCGACGACATCGTCGTCTACAATGACGAGAGCGGTGCGGCTCGTCCACAGCTGGAGCAAGTGCTGACCGAGGGCATCGTCAACGTGCTTGGCCGCGACACCGTGCGTGTCTGCTTTACCCGAGGGCACGGCGAGCTCGAGGCCACGGCGGGTGGAGCCCAGAGCCTGAGCGAGTTGCGCCGCCAACTCGAGCACAACAACTACAAAGTGGCCGAGGTGGATCTGAGCTCGCCGGACCCATCAGAGCGGCTGAGTGGCTGTCGGCTGGTGGTCGTCGCCGGGCCGACGTTACCTTTCGCACAGGCCGCGGCGACGCGTCTGAAGGATGCGGTCAATGCGGGAGCGAGCCTGTTGCTTGCGGTCGGGCCTGTCGTGGACGACGAGGGGCGCATCCTCGATCCCGGGCTCGGGCCGATCGAACAGCTTGTCGGTGTGGAGTTCGCGCGCACGGTGGTCTTCGAACAGGCGGACGCGCTGCGCATGCCCATTGGCCTCGGGGGCGAAGTTTTTCTTGCGACCTCCAGACCACATCCGATAACCCGAGGCCTCTACCGCGGCGAAGACGAACAGATGCGCGTCGTCTTCCAGCTGGCGCAAGGGTTGCGGTCTGAGCCAGGCTCAACGGCTCAGACGCTCCTAACTTCAAGTGCGGAGAGCCTCTCCCTCGACAATTTCAAGGTGCTGGCGAGCGGCGAGTTCCTGGACACTGGCGCGTCCCCTGGCGAGGTGTTGTTAGCGAGTGCGAGCGAGCTGCCCAAGGGGGACACCCAGTCCGGCGCTAGGGTCCTGGTGCTCGCCAGCGCGAGTCCGCTCTGGGCGAGCACGTTTCGGGAGCCGGTGTTGCTCGGCACACGTCGCTTCGTAGAGAGCGCGGTCAGCTGGCTAGCGGCTCAGCCTCAGCTGGTCTCTGTGCCCCAGAAACCTGAGCACCCCGCCGGGCTACACTTGACGGAAGACTCACTCTCTGAGGTCCAACGGTACGTGCTGATTTATATGCCGATCACCGTTGCCCTAGTCGGGTTCTTGGTTTTGTACCGACGTCGCCGGGAAGAGCAGCCGGAGGAGCAGGGATGACACCGCTCAGGCAGCGTCTCTGGAGTAACTGGCTCTTGGTGGTCATCGCCTTGGTGCTGGCGACTCTTGTGATTGGGACCCAAAACAGCGTCACTAGCGCCGAACGCGAGGCGCGAGCGCGCCACTTGATGCTGTCTTTCCACGAGCAGGCGCTTTCGGCGATTGAGCTTCAGACCCGGACGGAGCGGATTGGGATCATCCGCGGCACTGGCGCTGAAGCGCGCTGGCTCCTGAAAGCGCCGCTTCACGGCGAGGCAGATGAGGCCAGCGTCGATCAGCTGCTCCGCAATTTACGTTACGCGACTTGGCTCAGGCAGGTCCCGACGGACACCCCTCGTGCGGGACTTGGGTTGGACACGCCTGAACACGTGATTGAGCTGTTCATGGGCGAAGTCCGGGTGCGACTCCGCTTGGGGGCGCGCGCGACTGACCCGGCGGACGCCCGGTATATGGAGGTCGCTGGAGAAGGCGCTCCGAACAAGGGCGTCTACGTCGTATCCGAGAGCACCGCGCGAGATCTCTCTCTGCCCCTGTTGGAGTTTCGAGCCCGTCAGCTGAGCCCCTACGGCAGCGATGAGCTCGCCCAGATTGAGGTCACGAGACATGAAGCTGGGGAACGGCGAAGCTTTCGAATGAAAGATCACGGAGAGCACTGGCGCTTCCAGGGGAGCCTTGACGACGCGCTGATCGATAGATTTGTGATGGACCGCTTGTTCATCGCGCTCTCGGGGCTCCAGGTTCAGCGCTTCGTCAAGCTCGAGACCGCGCGGGAGCTTCAGGCCGCGCTTGAGCCCGGGGCTTTGACTGAGCTGGTGTTTACGCCGGCGAAGTCCGACAAGGGCCCAGGCCTGCAGCCTCTTCGGCTTTCGCTTGGGGGCGAGTGTCCCGGCGACAGCAGCCTCCAGCTGGCGGTGCGTGAAGGGCCCGAGGCAGTCGGCGCTTGCGTGCGCGCTGCGGAGCTGCAAGGAGTGTTGTCGAGTCGCGGTCACTGGGTGGATCGCCGGTTGTTCCAGGCGCGCGCCGACGAGGTCGAGCAGATCGAGATCAGCCAAGGTGATCGCCGCCTCGAGGTCGTTCGCCGCGAAGACGGGTTCCTGATGCGGGCACCAGAGGAAGCCGCCGTTGAACCTGAAGCGGGGCAAAGACTGCTGAGCGAGCTCACTGACGCCACGGGGTCAGTCGTTTCGAAGACGCCTCAGGACGGCGCCCCTGTCTGGTCGCCCGCTGTGCCGGCTCACCGAGTCCGACTGTCGCGCATCGCGAAGCATGAACAGGAGCCCATCGCGGAAGTGCTGGAAGTGGGTGCGCCCGCGCCAGACGGCAGCGTCCTGGTGCGCCGCGAGAGCGATGGCTTGCTGCTGCTGATCTCAAGGCAAAACGCGCGGCAGCTTGGGCCGAACAAGCTGCTACTCAAAGAGCGGCAGCTGCTTGACGTGACGACGGAACGTATTCGGCGGGTGATCCTCACGGATCCGGCTCAGGAACTCGTGCAGACCCAGCGTGGGGTCTTTGAACTCAAACAGCCCAACGGGTACGAGCCTGACGGAGGCCTGGCGTATGACTTGTTGACCGCGATCAGTCAGCTAACAGCGGAGCGCTGGGTGTCGGAGCTCGCTGATGAGTCTATGGGATTCGAGAGGGCGAGCCGCTTGACCATCGAGTACGAACCGAAAGGAAAGGCGCAGTTCGAAATCGGTGCCCGTGCCTCGGGCGGCGGATACTACGCGCGCATCGGCGGGGACCCAGCTGTGTTTATTCTTCGCGGTGCAACTCAGGAAGCGCTGAGCACATGGCTACTAGACCGTTCAGCTTTTCTGATCGATCCCACGCAAACTGAGCACCTGCGACTAGAAACATCGAATGGCGCGAGCGCCACGTTCGAGCGCGGCGCGGACCAGCTGGTACTGAGCCGCGCAGAGCCGGAGATGGACTCGAAGGCGGCCCAAGAAATCTTGACCACCCTGGGCCTGTTGCGTTCAGAAGCCGCGATATCCCTGACTGGCGCGCAGTCTCACCATGGCTTCGATCGGCCAGTGCTTGAGGCGACCGTGACCGCGCGAGCGGTTGGGGCGGAGGCTAAGAGCACGCGCCGTTGGCAAGTGGGCGCCGGTGACACCTACCGGGGGCTGAGCATCTACTACGCTCGGATCGTTGGGGACCCTGCGATTTATGCGCTGCCGCGCCAGAGTGTTCAACAGATACTTGGCGCCATGTAGGAGGAGAGCGGGCTTGCCCCTAAGGTCTTGGACGACCAAGGGCTCAAGCCGAAGCCGGTGTCGGCGCTGAAGCGGCGGGCCGCTCGGCTCGGCCGTTCCGCCGAGGCCGAGCACCAGGAGATCCTGCGCGAGGCTCTGGCTGGGGAGCTCACCTGTCCCAGCTTCAAGCGTTTCCTCCGGGAGAATTTGGTCACAGCGTGCGCCACGTCGCTGAGCCTACGTGGCGACTAAGACCCTCGGTGCGGCGGTCACCGCAAACAACCCTTCCGCTGCCGAGCGGCGCCTGGCGGACCTTGTATGGAAACTTCCTGCGGGGTCCTTGCGAGGTCTCTTCAATGCCGTCGACCCCGCCCGAGCTGCGAGCGGCGCGTAGCATGCCCCAAGACCGACCTCAAGATTAGCGGGGTCTTTGACCATTCGCGTCTAGGGCTTGCGCCCAGCGCTGCCGTGAGCTAGATTTTCCATGGTTAGGCATGTTTTAGCATGTCAACCAACAGGAGCCCCCAATGGCCGACCAATCGCAGATCTCAGCCACAGTATCGGCCGCCACGAAGGAGAGGCTTGATCGCTTCACGGAGGGTCACGGGCTCAAGAAGAACTTCGTTGTGGAGCAAGCGCTGCTGTTCTTCATGGACGCCCGTCGGGAGCTACCCGACGAAGCGCTCATACCGGCGCGCTTGTTGCTGGACGACAAGGCGTTCGACCGAGTTCTCAGACAGCTCGAGGACGCAGCCACTCCGACTGAAGCGCTTCGCGAGCTGATGCGTGACCCAGTACGTTGAGATTCGTCCGCTTGAGCCAGACGACGATCGCGGCGGGTTCTCTTGCGGGCAGGCCGACCTTGATCGGTTCTTTGAGCACTACGCCGGGCAGAATCAGTTCAAGCTCCGACTGGCCGTCACTTACGTTGCGGTGCTTCATGCAAGTGTTGTGGGCTTTGCAACTGTCGCGGCATCGTCGATCGAGCGAGCTTCAGTACCGAGCGCACGCGCACGAAAGCGGCTACCCACGTACCCGCTTCCAGTCTTGCGGCTAGCGCGACTTGGCGTTGACACGCGGGCGCAAGGCGTGGGTGTCGGCAAGGCCCTTCTGCGTCATGTCCTTAGCTTGGCGCTGAATCAGCGCGACCTTCTTGGCTGTGTGGGCGTCGTGGTGGACTCCAAGCCGGGCGCGGTGAAGTTCTACGACGCCCTCGGCTTTCAGCGGCTCGAAGGCGTCCGTGAGGGTCTCTTGGTCTCGGAGACTCAACCCATGTTCCTGGCTATAGACACGGTCGCTTCGGCACTCGCTCCCAGATAGCCGTCTCGTCGCGAGCGCCGGAACGCGGAACGCAGCTGGCCACAATTCGGTGAACAGGTCTGCTCATACTCGCGGTGTAGATAGAAACTCTGGAGACCAGCAAGCTCTCTGTCGCTGCTCGAGAGCGTCTGCCGGAACTTGACGGAGAGGGGTTCCTCTAAAGCCAGCTCACACGTCCAAACGAACGAGGTCGACCCTACTGCGCGAGGATGACGACGACCCGCGTCGCCAGCCGGACTCAGAAGACGGTACGACTTAGGGAAATCCGATAGGGAGCCGGACGCCTAAGAAAACGGTGCGCTCCTGATCAGTAAATAGCCTGGGGGGCTGCAGCGGTCCCAGTGCTGGGCTAAGGTGTCGCAGATGGATAGAAGCATCCGTTCAAGAGTCGCCGCGCTGGAGCGCAACGGGGGTGGCATCGGTTTCGGTTTTCTCTTGGTTCTCCTCGTGTCGGCCTGTGCGGGGAGCCGCGGTCATGCAGTTGAGCGGCGTCCCCCGACTGCTACGCCTGAAGCGCAGGGTGGAGAGCAAAACCTCTCCAAGGATGAGCATCCGTCAACTAGTGAGGGCATCGTGGAAGAGATTTTCGGAGTTCAAATCAAAGACCCTTATCGCTGGCTAGAAGACGCGCAGGATCCTGGCGTGCAGACCTGGATGAGCACACGTGACCTCAGCACCAGAGAATACCTCTCCCAGTTGCCTGGGCGAGCTGCCCTCAAGGCCCGCTTGAAGGAGCTCTTGTATGTGGATCGGCGGTCAGCACCTGACCTTCGCGGAAGCCGCTATTTCTATACCGTCAAGCCTGCCGATCGCGAGAAAGCCCTGTATTATTGGAGAGAAGGCAAAGCGGGGGCTGAGCGCGTACTGATCGATCCGAATGCCCTCAGCGCCGATGGATCCATCAGCGTGGGTGGTGTGTTCCCGAGTCGCGATGGCAAATACGCGGCCTACCTTGAGAAGGTGAACAACGCCGATTCATCTACCTTGAAGCTGCTTGAGGTCGCGAGCGGCAGGGTGCTGGCACAAGATCAAATCGAAGGGCTACGCTATACCTCACCCAGCTGGACGCCGGACGGCGGCGGTTTCTACTACACGTGGCGGCCCGATGACCCTAGCATCGACGAGACTGAACGCACTGCGTTCGCTGAGTTTCGATTTCACAAGCTCGGCACAGATCCGAAACATGATGTTACGATTCATCCGCGCACGGGCGACGCGTCGAAGTGGCTCGGCGGGGGCGTCAGCTACGACGGCCGCTACCTGTTTGTAGTGATCGGTTCGGGCTGGACAAAGTCGGAGGTCTTCCTGCGGCTCGCCAGCGATGACGCGGGGCCTTTTCTCCCCCTGACGCGGGGCCTTGAGGCGCAGTACAACGTCGCAACCTACGGTGAGCGTCTCTTCGTGCATACCAATGAAGGCGCGGCGCGTTATCGCGTGTTCGAGACGAGCTTCAAGGGGCTAAAACGTGAGCACTGGAAGGAAATCGTTCCGGAACACGAGTCGGCGGTACTGCAGCAGGTGGACGTCGTCGGGGGGCGGCTTGTCCTCCGCTACCTAAAGAACGCCTTCACCGAACTCCAAATCCGTACCCTCGACGGTCGACTAGAGAGAACCATCGCTCTGCCAGCGATCGGGACCGCGAGCTCGCTTTTGGGCAATGAGGACCAGGACACGGCGTACTACGCGTTCTCCTCGTTTACCTACCCGAACGAAATCTACGAGATCTCAGTTAAGTCCGGAGCGCAGAAGCTCTATGATCGCGAAAAGGTCCCAGCTCAGCCTAGCGATTTTGCAGTGGAGCAGGTCTGGTACCCGTCGAAAGATGGGACCCAAGTGCCGATGTTCGTTGTCTCCAAGCGAGGGATTGAACGAAACGGAAAGCTCCCGACGCTGCTCTACGGCTACGGGGGATTCAACAACTCAATGCTCCCAGGGTTCTCGGCGACGCTGTTTCCGTGGCTGGAGGCCGGCGGCGTGTTCGCGATGCCCAATTTACGAGGGGGCGGTGAGTTCGGTGACGACTGGCATCGCGCCGGCATGCGCGAGCGCAAGCAGAACGTGTTTGATGACTTCATCGCGGCGGCTGAGTACCTGATCCGTGCTGGATACACCGCGCCGCGTCACTTGGCGATTAGCGGGGGTTCAAACGGCGGATTGCTAGTTGGGGCCGCCATGACCCAGCGGCCTGAGCTATTCCGGGCGGTCCTGTGCAGTGTGCCTCTATTGGACATGCTGCGGTATCACAAGTTCGGTCTCGGTAAGGCGTGGATCCCCGAATACGGCGATCCTGAAGACAGCGCAGATTTTCAGATCCTGCGAGCCTACTCTCCCTACCATCACGTGAAACCCGGGGTGCGTTACCCCACCCTCTTGATGCTGTCGGCGGATACCGACGATCGCGTGGACCCGATGCACGCACGGAAGTTCGTCGCGGCGATCGAAGCTGCCAGCACCGCGGAACCAGCAGCCTTGTTGCGGATCGAAGTGAACGCAGGGCATGGCGGCGCGGACATGCGGAGCAAGACCGTGGAGCGCAGCGCCGATGAGTACGCGTTCTTGTTCAATCAGCTTAGCGACTGAGTTGAGCTACGAGCTGGCACCAACGAAAAGAGCCGCGCAGTCCTAGGAACTACGCGGCTCATTCGGGCCAACCCAAGAGGGTCAGCGTCCGAGTTTAGGTACTACTTACTGCTCTTCGCGAGCTTGATCATCTTGTTGAACTCGGTGATCGGTTGCGCGCCGCTGATGAAATAGCCATTTACCGTGAACGCGGGGGTGCCGCGAACGCCGGCTTTGCTGGCCACTTCCATGTCTGCTTCGACGAACTTGGTGTGCTTACCCTCGTCCAAGGCCTTCTTGAATTTGGTCATATCGAGACCGAACTCTTTGGCATACTTGTCGAGGTCTTCGCGCGTCATCGCCTTTTGGTTCTCGAACAACTTGTCGTGGAACTTCCAGAAAACGTCATTGCCTTTCTGAATGAACGCTTCATGAGCCGCCTCAGAAGCGAGCTTGGCGTTCTTGTGGAACGGTAGGGGCATATGGCGCCATACGACCTTCACGTCGCTGTTTTCCGCGAGGATTTGCGTGAGGGTTGGCTTGACCCGCGAGCAGTAGGGGCACTCGAAGTCGCTGAACTCTTGGATGACGATCTTGCCGTTCTTGTTGCCCTTGTAGGGGTTGTCGTTGGTCGGCTCTGCGACGTCCTTCTTCTCAGGCGCAGCCGGACCCTTCGCGGTCTTCATCAGCTCGTCGTAGACCTTGTCGCGCGCGACGCCGGTGGCGAGGAGCTTCTTCGCGGCGGCAAGTTGTTCTGTGACCAGCGCATCGAACTTCTCGAACGGCTGTGCGCCGGATAGGCGACGGCCATTGACGAAGAAGTGCGGGGTACCGCGCGCATTCAGGTCGCCAGCGAGCTCCATACTTGCGTCGATCTTCTCAGCATACTTGTTGGCAGCAGCAAGCTTTGGCGCATCTGCGGGGAGCCCGAGTTCCTTTGCGATCGCGGCGTAGGTGTCGGCGCCGAGCTCTTTCTGCTTTTCGAACAGCAGATCGTGAGCCTTCCAGAACAACTTGTCGCCGCCCTTCTCGTAGGCGAGGCGCGCGATGTTGGCTGCTGGCTTAGCTTCGTTGTGGAAGGGCAGCGCATTGTCTTTCCAGACCACGCGCAGGTCGTCGCCGTACTTTTCAAAGAGCTTCACCATCGTCGGGTTGACGCGGCTGCAGAAGGGGCATTGGAAGTCGGACCACTCGACGATCGTCACGAGCGCGTCCTTGTTGCCCTTGATCGGGTCGTCCTTGAGTACAGGTACGCGCCAGGTCGCGGTGTCTTCAGCCGGAGCTTGGGCCTTTTCCGGGGCTGCGGGCGCTGCGGCAAAGTTTTCCTTGGTGAGCTTCAGGCTGATCTGGCTCTTGGCAGTCCCAGCCTTAACCAGCTCATCGGCTTTCTTGAGTTGCTCATCGATGGCGGTCTTGAAGCGCTCAAAGGGCTGGGCCCCGCTGAGTACAACTCCGTTGATACGGAAAGCGGGCGTGCCGGTGATGCCGATGGTCTTGTTCTCGGCGAGATCCTTCTGAACCTTGGCAGCGTTCTTGGGATCTTTGAGCGCGGCTTCGAACTTCGCTGCATCCAGCCCGATTTCCTTGGCCCACTTCTTGTAGTTCTCTTCCGTGAGCGCCTTCTGGTTTGCGAACGCGAGGTCGTGGAACTTCCAGAACGCTTCACTGCCACCGACAGCGAAAGCTGCCTGCGAGGCGGTGTGCGCGGGGCCGGCATTCTTGTGAAAGGGCAGCGGGTTGTGTTTCCACACGATGCGCACCTTCTCAGGGCCGTAGGTGTCCTTGATCTGCTTTAAAGTGCCGCCCACGCGCGAGCAGAAGGGGCACTCGAAGTCGCTGGCTTCGATGATCGTCACCAAGGCGTCACCATTGCCCCAGCTGGCGTCGTCAGCGCCAATCTTGATGGGGCTGTCCGAGTGATCCGCGTCACCTGCTGCGACTGCGGAGTCGTCTTTGCCGACCTTGATTCCGCCGTTGTATTTTTCCACGCCGTACATCAGGAACATCCCCGCTACGAAGCTGAGGAAGAACCCGACTATTGCGGTTCCTTTTTGCATCATTTTGATTTTCTCCATGCCGGTTCCGTGATGTGGACCGGCGTCTAGTTTCATTTTGGCAAGCGCACCTCGCGCTTGCTCTCATTGGGGTTGAATGGTTGGGATCGCCTGTCGCGAACCGGCGTTGACTGGTTAGTGCACGCGGATTCGCGGGGGCATCGCGGGAGGGCGATAGACCTGTCGACCATAGCCTGGCAGCGCCCCGCCCCGAACTTCGGCGGACAACAACTGCACCAAGGGGCGAGCGATGCGCCGTAGCTGAAACACGGCGACGACGCAGCGGTCACTCGTGATTGATGCCAGCGGCGGCGTCTGGTCCGGAGCGCGGTTCACCAGGCTGAGCGCCGAGAACTCAGGGAAGGGGCAGGGCGGCAACACGCTAATCTCGCCGCCGAAGGCGGGAGGGGCAGGCAAGTCGGCTTCGATTGAAGCGGCGCTTGGGTCGCACATCGGGGCATTAGCGGCAGCGACCGCGGAAAACAGCGAGAGCGCACTCAGGCACGCACAGGCCAGCGCGGCTCGGAGCCAAGCGGCCATCTGGAGCTTCGACCGCTCCGCGTATTTACTGTTCCCTAGCAAGTCAGCGCCTTTTCCTGGCGGTTTCCGGTTGGCTTCGGCTGGCCTTGGCCAATCCCCGTCAGGTCGCGCGGAGTGTAGTCAACTCGGTCCCCTAAACAACCCCGACACGCGGTGATTCCCGAGAAGAAAACTTAGTTAAGTAGCGGGTTTTTTGCTCGTCTCGTACGGGCCTTGCGACAATTCCCCCATGAGTGCTCAGATCGAACAGTTAAGTAGCGGAAATATGGCGAATAATCCGCGACCTGGGCGACCTGTGCCGGAGCTCTCACCCGGGCGAGGCGCCCCTGTTCCCGCGTCGACGCTCGGTCGGTGGACGCTCCTGAAGCCGCTGGCCCGAGGAGGAATGGGTGAGGTCTATCTGGCGACTAGCGGCGGAGTCGGTGGCATTGAAGGCGCCGAGCGTCCCGTGGTCGTGAAGATCATTCGGCGGGAGCATGCGGAGGACAAGTCGTTCCTGGCGCGGTTTTTCGATGAAGCGCGTATTCAGGCCCAGCTTCAACACCCTGGTGTCGCGCAGGTGCTCGAGGCTTCCACCGACAAGAGCGGGAAACCGTACGTGGTCCTTGAGCACGTAGAGGGTCGAAACCTCAGTGATCTTCGCCAGCGCGCCGCCCAGCTGAACGTCGGCCTGTCGTGGGCGGACGCGGTCGGCATTTGTATCCTGCTCGCGGAGGCACTGGCGCACGTGCACGAGCGCACAGACGCATCTGGCAACGCGCTCCTGATCGTGCACCGAGACCTGAGTCCGCAGAACGTCATGGTCGGATACGCCGGCGACGTAAAGCTGATCGATTTTGGCACGGCCCGCGGTGAAAATCGCCGCTGCCAAACCGTCTCCGGGATTGTGTTCGCTAAACCCGGCTACGTCGCGCCCGAAGTCGCGAACCAGAATCAACCGGGACCCCAGGCGGACATTTACGCGCTTGGCATCATCCTTTGGGAGTTGGTGATGGGGCGGCGTTTTCTGACCGGTGATCCCGCAGAGCACTTAACGCGAGTTGCAGCTGGGCAGCGTAATCCGCCTGCCGTTTCGCTGACTAACAATGTGCCGCTTGAGCTAGACACCGTGATCGCGCGCCTGACCGCGCCTCGCCTGCAGGACCGGTATCAGACTGCCCGCGAGGCGCTGGCGGCGCTAGGTAGAATTATCGGACGCGCTCCGAGTTTGGCGGACGGCGAGCGCAGCGTTCGCGGTCGCATCGCCCACTTGATGAGCCGCCTGTACCCGGCTGAGCCGGCTAAGACACGCGCTGAGTTCGCGAGGCTCGTTGCCGGGGCGCGTAACCTAGAGCCCTCCAAGCCAGCGCTTGTGCCTGAGTCCCCCAAAGCCGCGCCCGCGGAAACGGACCGAATTCTACCAGGGACTCGCTACCGCTTGGAGCGCGAGATCTCGAAGAGCGCACTGAGCGTGGTCTACGAAGCTGAGCATGTCGACTTGGGACGTCGAGTAGCGCTCAAGGTGCTGCCTAGTGAACACTGCGAGGACCCCAAGTTCGAGGCTCAGTTCCGGCAGGAGGCTCGGGCACTGGCGCAGCTTCGTCACAGCAGCTTGGTCACTCTGCACGACTTCGGAGTTTCTCAAGATGGTCGGCCGTACTCGGCGATGGAGCTGCTCGCTGGGGAATCGCTAAGAGCGCGGCTCAGCGCAGGGGGCGTCGAATGGCGCCGAGCCCTGAGGATCGCCATCGACGTTTGCCAAGCCCTGGAGGTGGCCCATGGGCGAGGCCTGATCCACAGAGACATCAAGCCGGCGAACATATTCCTCACCGAATCCGGTGAGACCAAGCTGATTGACTTCGGCATTGCCCAGGCGGCGAGTGAGCTGACGCCCGATCGCGAGAGCGGCGCTCTCTATCTGAGTGGCACGCCAGAGTACATGGCGCCAGAACAGATGGGCCCTGGGAAGGTTGATGAACGCGCGGACATCTACGCGCTGGCCAGTGTCGTGTACGAAATGCTGACGGGCTGTCTGCCGTTTGAGGGAGACAGCGCGGTAGCCCTACTGGACGCAAAACAGAACCACGCGCTGAAGCCCGCCAGTCGCGCGGCGCTCGACCCGTCGCTGCCCCGTGCGCTCGATCACGTCCTGAGCAAAGCGTTGTCGGCGGATCCTGAGCACCGCCCGCCCAGCGCCGCAATGTTCAGCTTTGCGCTTCAGGGGTGCCTACACTCCAGAGCGCGAGCGCGCCGTCAACGCCGTCAACTCGCGGTAGTCGGGTTTGCCGCGTTAACCCTCGGTGGTACGGTCTTCGTCTACAGGAACCTGGACGCCGCCGCGCGTGGAGAGCTTCTGGGTTCGCTACCCAGCTGGGGCACTCAGGGTTCTTGGGCAGAGAGCGTGGGAGCCGCGGAGCTTGAACAGGCGGCCAACGCAGCACCGACTGACCAGCTCGTTGGAGCCCCCGCGATCGACGTCGCCCCAGAGGGGCCCTCCGTGAATACTGACGTTGCGGCAGCGGAGCCGAGTAGTGACGAGCTACCTAGTAACGCGATGGCCGTTGGCGCCGACAGAGCGGATGAACAAGGCCCGTCGGAGACAACTGCCCCGTCGGAGACGAACGAGCCGAGCGTTGCGCCGCTGGACGAGCCGAGCGTCGCGCCGTTGGACGAGCCGACGCTGACGCGCCTTTCCGCGGCTGACAAGCTGTCCCGTGCCGTGAGCACCCGCGAGCTGGCGCTAGCCCGCTTCCGCGAGCTGGCTGGCGAGTTCCCGAACCACCCCCAAATCCTCTCGGGTTGGTCGACCGCGGCGGCGCGGGCCAAGTGGTGGGGGGAATCACTCCGCGTTGCGCTCCAGTGGGCAAGCGTTGACGAAGGTGCCGATGCCCAACTTCACCTGGCCAAGACGCAGCGGTTGGTCGGTCAGCGCTACGGCGCTATTCAGACCCTAGAGCGCCTTTTGCAGAGGGTCCCGGACAGTCCTGAGGCGACGACGATGCTCGTCCGCTACCGCGAGCGTTGAATCCCCTGGCGCGAATCGGAAGGGGTATTCGGCGCAATGCGGGTGTGTTAGGGGCGAGCACTAGGAAAACTCGTGGCAACCACTAAATCGGCGAAGATTTCAGTACCCTCTCCGACTGAGCAACCGAAGCTCAGTCAAGTGGGGCTCATTGCCGCGGTGTGTTTCGCGATCGGCGTTCTCTGGCCGATGCTCGCGGGCGTTAAGCTCGTTCCGAGTGTCCCTGGAAGTGAACATAACGCAGCACCCAAAGCCGAACCCAGACCGGAGCGGCCGAGCGCGCCCGAGGTGCCAGGCAGAGAGGTGCCGGTCGCAGCAGTCGCACCTCTCGAAGGTCCTGGAGGCGAAGCAGCGCGCGAAGTGGGCCCAAGCGCGCTGATCGAAAAGACGCTGGTCGTCAATTGCCGGGATGAGCAGGACCGCAAGCTTGCCCAGTGCGACACGCCCGCGTTTGAGCCGGTGGCGCGTGATCGCTTCCACGCGCTGACGGGCTGCGAAGCTGCGGCCAACGCTAGCGGAGTCCTGTCGATTGGTTTTGAACTCGACTTCGGCAAACAGAAAATCCGAGATATCCTACTCGGTAAGAGCTCCACTCTCGACACAGCCACGGCTGAGGCTCTGCTGAGCTGCGCGAAGAAGGAGTTCATGACGGCCAGCCTGAATGACGTGGGGCACACGCACTCGCAGTACCTCGTCTTCTACATGGTGAAGTTCGCGCCCGCGGGGGTGCCTTCCGAAGTGGATGTGCGAGAGCCAGAAACGATCGCGAAGGGCACAGCGACCATCATTTGGAACTCAGCGCTCATCCGAACCGAGCCGCTTGAGGGCGGAGCGCTGAAGACGCGTCTGCTGTACGGCACGAAAGTCCTGGTTTCCGCGCGGCAAGGGGATTGGTACAAGATCAGCTACGACGCCCGCGGCAGTGAGGGTTGGGTGCACAAGAACGCGCTCGCCATGTAGGCGCTTGTTAGTCCTCCAGCGGGGTCAGTCTCGGATGTCGCTCAGGGCGCCTTCGTGAGCCGACGTCGCCGCGCAGGCGCCATGCCCCGCCATTATCCGCGCCCATTTGTCGGCTAGAAACGTGTTGTGGTAGGTGAGGGGAATGAAAAGGGCCTTCATTACTGGGATTACAGGTCAGGACGGATCGTATCTGGCGGAGTTTCTCTTGGCCAAAGGGTATGAAGTGCACGGCTTGATCCGGCGCGCGTCGAGCTTCAACACCGACCGTATCGATCACCTGTACAAGGACCGTCACGAAGCGGGGATTCGGCTGCGGCTCGTCTACGGCGATCTGAACGACGCTAGCTCGCTTAACCGGACACTGCGCGAGATCAAACCCGATGAGGTCTACAACTTGGGCGCACAAAGCCACGTGAGGGTGAGCTTTGACATTCCTGAGTATACGGCGGAGGTCACTGGTCTGGGCACGGTTCGACTGCTTGAAGCCATCCGTCAATCGGACCTGGATTGTCGGTTCTATCAAGCTTCGTCGTCGGAGCTGTTCGGGAAGGTCGAGGAGATCCCGCAGCGAGAGACGACCCCGTTCAGGCCCCGAAGTCCCTACGCGTGCGCGAAGGCTTACTCGTACTTCATCACTGTGAACTATCGCGAAGCCTACGGGATGCACGCGTCGAACGGGATCCTCTTCAACCACGAGTCTCCCCGTCGCGGTGAGACGTTCGTGACCCGCAAGGTGACCCGCGCCGTTGCTCACATCAAGCACGGGGTCCAAGAGAAGCTGTTTATGGGTAATCTCGACGCGAAGCGCGACTGGGGCTTTGCTGGCGACTACGTTGAAGGCATGTGGCTGATGCTGCAGCAGGACAAGCCGGATGACTACGTGCTCGCGACCGGGGAAACCCACTCAGTCCGAGAGCTGCTTGACGTCGCGTTTAGCCACGCCGGGCTTGACTGGAAAGAACACGTGGAGATTGACCCCGCCTATTTCCGCCCATCTGAAGTGGACCTGCTCCAAGGCGATGCATCGAAAGCCAGGGCCGCTTTGGGCTGGGCACCACGAGTCGGTTTCAAGGAACTGATCGAGATGATGGTGGATGCCGATATCGAGCGGGTGCGAGCCAAGATTCATGGGTCCGCGTCCACGCGTCCGAGTGGCTTCTTGACGGCTTAACCGAGTCACGCATATGGGCCTGGAGTCGAACTCAAAAATATTCGTTGCGGGGCATCTCGGTCTAGTCGGCTCGGCGATCTGCCGTGAGCTTCAGGCTCAGGGCTTCGCCAACCTAGTAGTTCGGTCACGCGTCGACCTGGATCTGAGGGTTCAGCGAGCCGTTGACGAATTCTTCGAGTTGGAGCGCCCGGATGCCGTCGTGCTCGCTGCCGCCAAGGTGGGCGGGATCTTGGCGAACTCCACCTATCCAGCGGAGTTTCTCTACGACAATCTGGTCATCGCGACGAATGTCATCCACGCAGCGAAGCGCTCGAAGGTGACCAAGCTGCTCAATCTGGGAAGCAGCTGCATCTACCCAAAGTACGCGGAGCAGCCGATCACTGAGAGTTGTTTGCTCACGGGGGCGCTTGAGCCCACCAACCGTGCCTACGCGGTCGCCAAGATCGCAGCTATCGAGCTCTGTGACGCATATCGTGCCCAGTATGGTGCCGACTTCATCAGCGCGATGCCGACCAACCTCTATGGGCCTGGCGACAATTTCGACCTTGAGACGTCGCACGTGCTCCCGGCAATGATTCGCAAGTTTCACGAAGCCAAAAGCAACGGTAGTGGCAGCGTGACGTTGTGGGGAACCGGAACAGTCCGCCGTGAGTTCCTCTATGTGGAAGACATGGCGCGGGCCGCGGTGCATCTGCTGCTGAACTATTCCGCGCCGGGCCCTATCAACGTGGGCAGCGGGACTGATGTGACCATCGCTGAGTTGGCCTCTCAGGTCAAAGCCATCGTTGGATTCCCGGGCACGATCGTTTGGGATTCGTCCAAGCCTGACGGGACGCCGCGAAAGCTGCTCGACGTTTCCCGACTGCGAGCGTCCGGGTTCTCGGCACGCGTTGGCTTACGCGATGGAATTGAGCGCACGTATCAGTGGTTTCAAACCCACTGCGACTAGGTGCGCTCCTAGATAGCGCTCGCCCAGCGAATGCTTGGCGTCGAACTTCCTGGCACCGGGCCCGGGGTGCTCCCGGGTTAGCGCGCGGCGACGGCGTCCCGGAGGCTACTGCGCTTCCGTCGGCCGACTGAGATTTCGGTAACGGTTGCGTGTTTTCGGTCGCGCCGCGCCTCAGCTTTGAGCTGCTTCTTCAGCTGTTCGATCCGACGCAGGAGGTAGGGCGAGAAGTGACTGCCGTAGGCGAGCCACAGCTCAGGTCGTTGCCAGTCCTGTCCTGTGACCCTGCCGCGGCAGTTGCTCGCACCACATTGGCAGGAGAATTCGTCGTAGGGCGAACCGTCAGACATCGCGTAGTCAAAGCAAATTTCTTCGCCGACGCGAATGTCCCGAAGCGCCACCAGGGCGGTTTGTCCGCGCAGTCCAGAGTTCGGTGCGCAGCTGTGGTTCACCCAGTCCGAGGGGCCTTCGTGCGAAGAAACCAAGAACAGATCCTCCTCGACTTGCAGGGTCAAGCGCAGTTGGTCCGGTGAGTAACAGCTCACAACTTCTCCCGTCACGATTTCACCTCCCCAGACCGCGATTAGATCGCCTCGAGCAATATTTACCGAGGCGAATACGCCATGGTGCGCCGAATGACCCACTGAGCCCCCGAAAGCCTTAGGGCAAAGATAGCCGGAGGGAGACCCGGACACGTGACTCACGAGGTTTTGAACCGAGATGCGTTCATCGCGCAGTGACTTAGGCATGCATTACCTCTACCGGGAACTTGAGTTGTAGATCATAAGGAGGGTGGCCACGGTCATCATGGGGCCTTGGCGAGCATTCGGGTCCATGTGAGGCTGACGCCGTCAGGTGCAGGTTGATCGCACTCGATGCGTAGTCGCTAACTGCTATAGAATCAGTCACTGTTGTGTTTTCGCCGAGAGATTCTCGGGATTAGGAAATGCACAAACGGAGCGGAACGACGGGACGCTCTCATGACCCTGCTGCCAGGCTTGTAGCTGCGCCGGATCGAGCAGGAAGTCCTGAAGCGGCTGCGGGACCCTGCCGACGAGGCGCAGCAGCTCAGCGGCCTCGCGGTCCCAAGCTTCGCCGAAGCGCATCAGATCACTCGAGTGGATCCTACCGCGGCAGCTTGGATGGCCGCATTCGCAATCGAGCCCGGGGTCGATGTTGCACTCCCCGTAGTCGCAGGTGAGCTGTTCGCCCGGTTGGATGTCGCGGCGCGCCACCTGAAACCACGGCCCGATGCCTCGCAGGGTTGGCTCACAACTATGGTTCACCAGACGCCCAGCATCCCAACAAAGTATGTAGTTCTTTGCCTGGTCCACGTGCGCCCAGCGCTCGAGAACAGCACGCTGCGCAGCTGGCAGGGCGTCTACCGCTGATGGCGACCAGACCTGGTCGAACACATCCTGAGTCCAGACGATGGTGCCGCGCGGGATAGCTTCGCCAGCGAAGGCGCCCTCACCGATGGAGTCCGACACCACCCGCACCTGAGTGTGGTGCAGGATCATCGTCCCCTCTGAAGCTGGCTTGAAACTGAGGACCCTCTACCCGCCGGTAGAGGGTACGTACCTGGGGGGCGATCGGTCACCTTCCCCTGCCTGTGATGTGTTCCACGAGGTCGAAGTATTCGCCGGGCTCATGCCCCGTCAAGGGACAAAAACTGTGGACTGTTTTTTATGAGCCGAGGGCTGTCGGCGAAGTAGGTTCGTGTGCGGAGGCGCTGCCTTCCTCCGGGACCTCTGCGGTGCTCGAGCGGGTGGCGTCGGACCGAACGCCGGGAGCCAGCTCGGCGGATTCCTGCGCATGTTGGCGCCTTCGACATTTGGACAATCAGACGCGGCACAGCTCAGGCACCTACCCAGGTCTGCATCGCGAGCGCCAACAGCGCGCGAGAAAACTTGTGCAGGACCTGTGTGTTTCCTGGGCGCGGTGCTGGCCGGCGGCCAAGTCGTTGGCCATGTGCCGCGGCGTTGCCGAGCTGACTCCGCACCGGTCCAGATACCCGGTGAGTCCGCCGGGGTCTCCGGTACAACCGAGATAGGGACTTACCGCCTCAGACAAGGCTCGCAGCCCTGGCGGGAGCCGTCGGCGGATAGCGGTCCCCTCTTGGGTGGTCTCCACGGGAGATCTGCCACTGTTCACTTCGAAGCCGGGTGAGGTTCGCTTTTCGAAAAATCCGCCCCGCGCCGGTGCTCTCCCGTTCGGCAAGCGCCAGTCACCTGAGTGGAGCAACCGAAGCGGTTGCGCTTGTATCCACTCTGAGCCGATTTGTCGCAGAATGCCGCTTGACCAGCGACGCGCCGAGACAGCACATTGCTGAGGTGGCGCACCTGGATTCGGCTGAGCTCGAGGTTGTGGGGTGGCGAGAGTACGTCGCGTTTCCAGACTTCGACATTCCAAGATTGCTTGCCAAGGTCGACACGGGCGCAAGAACGAGCGCGATCCACGCAGAAGACATCCAGGATCTTGGGGACGGTTGGGTGCGGTTCAAGCTGGTGATTGACCGTGAGAGTGGTGAATTTACCTGGCAGAAAGCCAAGCTGTTGCGGACGAGTCGGGTCAAGCCGAGCTCGGGCCGGGTGCAGCATCGCTACGTCATTGAAACCAAGATCCGCCTGGGAACCCACCAGTTCAAGACGGAGATCAGTCTGGTGTCTCGGGGTGACATGCTGTGTCGAATGTTGGTCGGAAGGGAAACCTTGCGCGGGCGCTACTTGGTCAACCCCGACCGGCGCTTCGTGGTGAGCAAACGCCCACCGCGGGATAGGTCGAAGCCTCCGAAGATTAAGAAAGCACGAGACGTCTAAGCACGCCCCCGGGAGGAGCCCCGGGGACGCTCCAAGAGCTGCCTTCGCTCAGCTTGATGGGGTGTTCGAACCCGGTCCTCTTTGCGCGGCAGTGTTCTGGGGCTCTGGCGCAGGCTTCTTCCTCAATAGGACCACCGCTTGACGGAGATCGAGCTTGAGCAAGACGAACATGGTGCCGAGCGTTGCGATGAGCCCGAGCGCCGCGAACCAGGTGTTATACTCAGTCTTGTCGTACACGCCACCTTCGCCCACGCGTGGCGGCGCGAGCATAGCGACTGGTAAGTCGAAGCGCCGCGCCAGACGCTTGATGCCCGAGATGTGAATCACGGGGACCCCGTCCTCTACGAAACGGAGCATGACTGAATCCGTGGCACCCTTCGGGGCGACGGTGTTGATACCTGGGGTGAACAGCTTTTTTCCTACCACTGTGCCGACCGAAGCGGAGCCGCCGCCGATGTTCACATAAGCCGCGATATGAGCCCCTTTGGACTGCTCATGGAACAGGGTCATTCGGGTGTCGATCGCCTCGCCCAATGACTTCGGTGAAAGCCTCCTAACTTTGGCCCGTTCGATCGCCTCGTCTAGTAATTGTCGACCGTCCCTGGCGATCCCAAAACCCCGATCATCAATACCGCCGCGCGATGCGGCGAAGGTCCTGAAACCGAGCAGCCCTCGGGAGACCAAGGTCTGCTCCATATCGAGCCAGGTGTAGCTGATATCTGTCGCTCCCCACTGAGAGGCCGAGGCGCTTGCGATCACGATCGCCTCGGCTCCTAGCACCTCCAAGGCCGAGAATAACG
Organism: Pseudomonadota bacterium; assembly: GCA_039796375.1. Lineage (GTDB taxonomy): Bacteria > Myxococcota_A > Polyangia > Polyangiales > Polyangiaceae > SZUA-265. The sequence continues at coordinate 12,791 of JBDKJZ010000005.1, read as the reverse complement.
CGATGTTCATTGCTGGGAAGCTCCCGGAGAGGCCGACTGCAACCGTTGAGCCGTCGGTAACCCCAGCCTGCTTCAAAAGGTCCACCATGACGGCGGCGAAGTTCGGATTGGTGCTGAGAAGCTTGGACGGGAGGTGACCCGTGTTGCTGGTGATCTTGCTGACTGAGCTCCCGATCATACCCGTGTTGTGGGGATCCGACTCGGGATCGATTGGGAGCCCGCGCCGCTGCTTTTCTTCGCGGATGGCGATTTGGCACCGTTCGGCGAGGCGAGCGGCTGATAATTTTTGGTTGTAGTAGGGCTGCTGCACCACGCGCGGCAGATTCTCGACCACGGCGACGCTGATCGTGGCGACTAGTGCCACCAGCAGGAGCTCGATGCGTGACACTTTGGACGCACGCCAATAGAGCGGCTTCATTGCAGGAGCTCAGACCCGACGGTCAAGACCAGCACTAGTCGCACTAGCGACGCGGCAGTGATCGCTGAGGCCAGCGTCTCAACCACGCCCTGCCGATCCAGCCAAATGGCAATCAGCCCAGGAATAATGAAGCCCACTACATGCAAGTCGCCGAGTCCGGAGTTGATGTCAGGCGCGAACCGACTCAATAGTCCGCCGATCAGGTACCCGCTTAGAATCATTAGGACTGTGCGACGACGCCCATAGACGATCATGAAGGCCGAGACCCCGCGAACGACCCCATAGGTCAGGAAGGCCGCAGCGAAGGTCATCAGCAGCTCAAGCGGTCGGGTCAAGCTGAGCGCCAAGTAACCCGGAACTATCATTCCGCCGGCAGCGACACCGAACGTCTCGCTGAGCAGCACGCTGACGGCGAGCCCGATGCCGATTGAGAGGGTGAGTAGCTCTTCCATTGCGGTCTGTTCTTAGCTGGGTTCCTGGTGGGCCGCGCGGTCCTTGAACAACTGGGCCAGGTCGAGGCCTGATCCACCGATATTGCCCATGCCCATGAGCATCGCCGACCGACCGGAGATTTCCACTAGGCGCTCGAAGATCTCCTCAACCCGTTGCCCTTCTACGGAGACGAGCGTCTTCATGTCCACCCCGGCACGCGAAGCCTGGCGGGCAAAGAGTTGTGTGTCGGTGCCCATAAGCACGATCCAGTCGGGCGAGGGCCAGGTCGCCAATGCTTCCGCCAGCTGTGCACTGCGCTCGGGTCTGTCAGAGCGGCAGTTGAAGATCGCGATTTTCGTAGGGCGAGCTGCCTGCTGGTCACAGGCCAAACGCCAGACTTGTCCGGTCGACACCGGGTCATTGGCGGCGAACCCATTGTAAAATACGAGGCTGCGGCCGAAACCGTCTAGATGGTGGGCCGTCATAGCCCCGGGATCGGGCAAGGCGCGAAACATCCCCGCCAACGCAACCTGACGACTGATCCCGAAATCGGCGCAGATCGACAGCACCAACGCGACGTTCTCGGCGTGCTCAGTGTAGCGAAATTGCGCGAGCTCGTCCGCGCTGACGGCGTCGACCCCGGCGCTATCGACGCGGACTAGTACCGAGCCCCGATCTTCACAGGCTTCTAGGAGCACATCCACGTTATCTGATTCGCAGGTGAATACCTTGCCTCCGACGCTGAGCATTCCTGCGAGTGCGGTGGCGACGTCCCGAGCGGTAGGCCCCATGACGTCGAGATGGTCCGGACGCGCGTTCGTGATGAGGGTGTGTGTCGACTGAATAATCTTGAGCTCGCTGACCGACTGGAGCAGCGGTTGGAGGGCCATGCACTCGATGACAATGGCCTGAGCTTCCGAGGCGGCGGCAATGCGCAGGATCTTTTCCTGCTCAATAATATTCGCATTCGCCGGGCGAAACACGGGGAGTTCGCGGCCGTCGGGGAATATCATGCGAGGCTGAGTTCCCGTCGTCTTGGCGAAGGTCGGAATGCCGGCCTCGGCCAGTGCCGCGGCTAAGAGACGCGTAACGCTCGACTTGCCGCGCGTCCCGTTGACGTGAATTCGAATTGGAATTCGGCGACGCGCACGCGCGAGCTGTGAGTACTCCCAGAGTCCAGCCACCACCAAGAGCAGGGTGACCCCCAGAAGTACGAGCGTGGGGGCTGTCACGTGCGCCTATTCGTAGAAACTATCGCCGTGAACTTCGCGATCGAACCGACGCACGGAGCGCTGGAAAAAGGTGTTGTTCGGTACCTGAATCGTCGCCGTCCGGTCGTCGACGCGCGACTCTTGGAGCGTCACAAACAGCAGGTCAAGGTCTTTCACGACGCCGCGCAACCCCACTTGCGAGTTGGCATCGATTAGCTCAATCTCATCGCCGACGCGGAACGGCCGAAAGATAAGCAGAAGAAGCGCACAAACCATGTTGGAGAGCACGCTCCACAGTGCGAAGAACCCAATCGCGACCGCTGTGATGCCTGCCGACAAAACGGACCAGGCGTTCGCAAAGGCACCAGCTTCCTGAAGCGCGATGGGCACGATGATGGCGAGCGCCAACAAGCGCAGTGTCGCCCGCAGCCGCGACTCCATGGCTGGTTGCATGTGTCCCCGCTCGCCCATGGACCGAAGGCTGCGCGACACGAGCCAGTACAGGGCGTAGCCCAGCGCGGCGACCACGGCGGCGTTGAGCAGCCGGAGGTCGTCCAATTCGGCGCGAGAGAGCCACTCGATCATCCGCGTCCGGATAGCGAGGAATCGGGGGCACGACAACCAAAAGCGTACCGCCACTTTGGCGAAAGACCGTGATAGGCTCCGTCATCTTTCTCGCCCGCCGCGAACCCATGAAGATCGCCATACTTTCCCGCGAAGCCCGCTCCTACAGCACACAGCGTCTCGTCCAAGCGGCGACGGCGCAAGGCCACAGGCCTCGTGTCTATGACACCTTGAAGTTCAGCATCGAGATCGCTGCTGGGGGCCCCGACCTGTACTACCGAGGTAAACAGCTGGGGGCACTCGATGGTGTCATTCCCCGCATCGGGTCGAGTGTGACCTACTTCGGAACCGCAGTTGTTCGGCAGTTTGAGCAGATGGGCACGTTCTGCCTCAACTCAGCGCTGGCCATCACGAACTCCCGCGACAAGCTCAAGGCCCTGCAAGTGCTGAGCAAGCACGACATCGGAATCCCGCCGACAACGTTTGTGAAAGATCGCGACGACGTGATGCCTGCCATCGAGCGGGTCGGTGGGGCCCCCGTCATTATCAAGGTGCTGGAGGGGACCCAAGGGGTCGGGGTTATTCTGGCGGACTCGATGCGCGTTGCGGCTGCTATTGTGGAGACGCTGCATAGCGCCAAGCAGAATGTGCTGATTCAGAAGTTTGTCGCGGAGAGCAAGGGCCGTGATATTCGAGCACTAGTCGTTGGTGACCAGGTAGTCGCCGCGATGAGACGGGTGGCGCAGAAGGACGAGTTCCGTAGCAATGTGCACCAGGGTGGCAGCACTGAGAAGGTGACGTTGTCCGCTGAGTTCGAGCGAACGGCGGTCAGGGCCGTGCAAATCTTGGGGCTGCGCGTCGCGGGTGTAGACATGCTCGAAGGGGCGAACGGTCCGCAGGTGATGGAGGTCAACTCGTCACCCGGCCTTGAGGGGATCGAGACGATCACTCGGATCGACGTCGCGGGCGCCATGATCGACTACCTCAGCACCCACATCAATTTCCCTGATATGGATCTGCGCCAGCGACTCACGGCCTGGAAGGGCTACGGGGTTGCTGAAATCTACGTCGGCAAGAAGTCCGGGTTAGCGACTCAGACCATCGCCTCGTCCGGATTGCTTGAACAGGACATCGCGGTGCTTGAGCTGAAGAGTCTGAAGGGGACGGTGGTCCCCAACCCGAAGCCGACACGGGAACTCAGCATCGGGGACCGGCTCTTGTGTTTCGGAAAACTGGAAGCCATGCGGACCTTCACCGCGCCCCGGAAGCGCAGGAAGCTCCGCAAGTTGCCGAAAGCAGAAATTGATCAGGCGACGGGACCGCAAAAAGCTGACCCAGCGCGCTGAGACGTTTAGCCGGTGTTGCGCATTCCAGCCGCAATGCCATTGACCGTGACGACGAAAGCTTCCCACAGGTGGTGGTCCGGGGTGTCAGTCGCGCGTAAGCGCCTGAGTAGCTCCACCTGCAACAGGTTGATGGGATCCATATAAGGGTTTCGGGCATCGAGCGAGATCCGCCCAGCCGGATACCCCCCCATGAGCGCGTCGTTACCCGTGACTTGAAGCAGGGCTGACGTAGTCGTTTGCAGGCGGTCACGCAGCTCTTCGCCAATCGGGCGGAGCTCCGGCGGAACGAGGTTCTTGTCGTAGTGCACTGATGCAGTCAGGTCGGCTTTAGCGCAGACCATTTCAATCAAGTCGATCGTGGAACCAAAGAACGGCCATTCACGGTACATCTCCTTCATCAGCTCACCGCCGCCTTCGTCCAGACTGCGCTGCAGCGCCGCCCCTACACCCAACCAAGAGGGCAAGCAAAGTCGATTCTGGGTCCAGGCAAAGATCCAAGGAATCGCGCGGAGAGTCTCAATACCACCGCCCTGTCGGCGACGCGCCGGGCGGCTGCCAATGTTGAGCTTGCCCAGCTCGATCTCGGGCGTGGCCAGGCGGAAGTATTCGACGAAGCGCTCGTTGTCGCGCACGACCGAGCGATAGTGCTCGCAAGAGACGCGCGCGAGTTCTTCCAGACACTCGCGCCACTCGGGTTTTGGATCTCTGCGTTTGACTAGCGTCGCTTCAATCGTCGCCGCAGTGTACTCTTCGAGGGTGCGCACGGCCATGCTTGAGCTGCCGAACTTCGCCTGGATCATCTCACCTTGTTCGGTCACGCGGAGCGTTCCGTTGATTGACCCTGGGGGCTGCGACTGAATAGCGATGTGCATCGGTCCACCGCCGCGCGCGACCGTTCCACCTCGTCCGTGGAACAGCGTCAGGTGAATATCAAAGTCACTACAAATTTGGACGAGCTCTTCTTGCGCACGGTAGAGTTCCCAGTTCGCGGCAAGTCTGCCGCCGTCTTTGGCGGAGTCGGAATACCCGATCATCACTTGCTGTCGCCCGTTGATTCGTCCCAGGTAGTAAGGGACCTCGAACAGCCGTCTCATCACCGAGCCCGCTGCCTGTAGGTCGTCGATGGTCTCGAACAACGGAACCACGTGCTGCGGATTGCGATTGCCGACGGCTTTTTGTAGCAGCTCGACCGCCAAAATGTCCGAGGGCTGCTTGGTCATCGAAATGATGTAGACCCCCAGCGCCTCCGTACCGACCTCTTTGGCCATTCGGAAAGTGTCCAAGACATCCTTGACTTCGTCTGAACACGGGAAGTCGTCCGGGATCAGCGGTCGCTTGTTGGTGACTTCGGCCAAGAGGAATTCTTGGCGCTTCGCTTCGTCCCAGCTGGCGTACGAGCCGAGCCCCAAGTGACGCGTGATCGCATCAATTGCGTCGGTGTGGCGTGTGGACTCCTGACGAAGGTCTACCCGGACCATGGTCATGCCGAAACAACACAAGCGTCGGATCGTGTCCAGCAATCGTCCGCGAGCCACGATCTCCTGGCCTACTTCGCAAAGTGAACGGTAACAAAGCAGCAGCAACTCACGGAACTCGTGAGCGTCGGCGTAGTAGGGTGAGTTGTCGGGGATAGCGTCGTCCAACAACACTTCCATTCGCGTTCGCGTATTGCGCAGTCGTTCTCGCGCTTCGGCGAGGATCTCACGATAGGGTTCGCGGGCCCCAGCGACGCGTTCGCGAAGTTCAGAGTTGCAAGATTGTGAGGAGAGCTCCTCGCGGAGTAGCTCCACCTCTCTCAGGAAGAGGTCTGCGGCCATCCAGCGGCCCAAGCGGCAGACTTCGACCGTCGTCGAGGGCTTGACGTTCGGGTTGCCATCGCGATCGCCGCCCATCCAAGAGCCAAACCGAACCGGCGCGACCTCGACGGGCAGGCCTCGGCCAGTGTGTTCACGAAGTGCGGAATCGATGCGACGCAGCCACGTCGGCAGCGCTTTCCAAACGACCTGCTCCAAGATCACGAGGCCTCCGCGGGCTTCGTCCGTGGGGGTAGGGCGGTCTCGAATCACCTCATCGCTGTCCCAGACTGCTGTGACTTCGCGCTGGAGCGCCTCCACCATCTCGTCGTTCGGGAGTCCACCCATCTCAGTGTTCTTCTTGACGCGGGACTGAAGGTCTCCCTGCTTTCCGGTGGAAGCTTCGCGCTCTTCAAGCACCTGAGCAATCGCCGAGAACTTCTGCAGCATCGTGCGTCGCATCACCTGGGTGGGATGCGCGGTGAGCACCAGCTCAATCTGCAGCTGGGCGACGGCATCATGTAGCTGGCTCGGAGTGACGCCGGACGCGATGAGCGATCCGAAGGCGTCCATGCAGTTGCCGATAGGACTGCCCGAAGCGTCGGATTCGTTAGCGGCGTGCAGGCGATAGTTGGTCTCCGCCAAATTGACCAGGGTCAGGAACAAGGAGAACGCCCGCGCTACCGGCAGCGCCTCTCCGACGGGCAAGTCCGCCAGCGTCTTGGACAAGACCTGCGACGCGGTGGCATCCCCGCGGCGTGAACGCTTCGCCAGGGACCGGACCTGTTCGACTCGCTCGTAGAGCGCGCCGCCAGCTTGGGATTTTAGGATTTCGCCCAGCAGGGCACCGAGACCACGGACGTCGCTTCGCAAGGGTTCAGGGAGTTTCACGATGCAATCGGTGCAGGGTTGCGTTTGGTCCGTCAAGAAACTTCTGGGGACCGGAGCGAATGCTCAGCTGATTTGTCCGCTGACCGCGCCCCAAAAATGGCGCCGTCGCAAGTTGACGGCTCCTCAGGAAGTGTGGTCGATTCAGTTGTCGATGAGCCGTTTCCCGAAGAAGCTTGGGAAATACCGCCTCAAGCGTCGAATCGCTGAGGGCCAGTTTGCGCGCGTCTATGAGGCGTACGACACGATCGAGGGGCTGAATGTCGCGCTGAAGATCCCGATCGATCAAGAGCCGTCACACCGGAGCGACCTTGCCAAGGAGGTGCGCCTCACAGTGCAGCTGCACAACGCGCACATTCTTCCGGTGAAAAGCGCCGGCATTGAGGACGAAACATTCGTCATTGCTTACCCCCTTGGAACCGAGTCGCTCGCGGACCGGTTGTCCCGACGTTTGGCCCATAAGAGCGCGCTCTCGATCTCGGAAGACCTGCTGGATGCGGTCGCGTTCGCCCATTCAAAACGAATTGTGCATCGAGACATTAAGCCTGAGAACGTTATCCTGTTCGAAGACGGGCGCGCGTGCCTCGCGGACTTTGGAATCGCGAAGTTCGCGCCAAACACGCTGACCGCCTCCTACGATGGAACCGGCACCTACGGGTACATGGCTCCCGAGCACGCGCTTGGCCGCGCGACGTTCCGTTCGGACGTCTTTGCGCTCGGGTTGGTCATTTGGCGCATTCTAGGTGGTGCCTTGCCCCAGTGGCCGTTTACCTGGCCGCCAGAGGGGTTGGCTCGCATTCGTCGGAACTACGGGTCGGGGGTCGTGGAGGTGCTGAAGAAGGCGCTGACGCTGGACGATCGGAGGCGCTACGCCAACGCTGGGGCGATGCAGGTAGCGTTTAAGCGCGTGACTCGACTCGCGCCGGTTGCGCGCAAAGAGAAAGAGCCACAGGACAAGCGACGACCGAGCAACTCGTGGCGAGCGACCCGGCTTAAAGAGTTCAAGCGCGCGGTCAAGAAGGAGCTCGGTGCGATAGGCGAGTGCGCCAGCTGCGCGGGGCCCGTGGCAGAAGCAATGACCTATTGCCCCTGGTGCAGCGTGTCGATTGATTGGAACCAGGGCCCGTCGCTGCTTGCCTCGCGCTGCAAGCGATGTCATCGGGGCGTAAAGTCTGATTGGACTTACTGCGCCTATTGTTATGGGGGGCGCATCCGGCTGGAGTCCGCCGTGCTGCGCTCAGACTCGCGCTACGTTCGGCGCTGCGGAAAGTGCGGCGAAAAGAGTTTGCTTCCGGGCGCGAAGTACTGCCCGGTGTGCCGAGCCAAGCCGAAACCAGCGAAGCTCACGACCACGGACGCATCTACGTGTCGCCACTGCGGGGTGTCGGTTCTCGCCGGAAGTTGGGATTACTGCCCCTGCTGCGCGAAACCGTGCGCCAAGCTACTAAAAGTGAACAAAAAGCTCTGAAGCGAGCCTCGGGCATGCACCCGGGTCAGTTGCCCGGAGCGGTGCAAACTCAGCGTAGCCGTCTGAGAAATGGATTTAGGTCACGCTCATCACCGATCGTGGTTCGAGGGCCGTGACCTGGGATGACGACAGTTTCGTCGTCGAGAGGCAGCAGTTTCGACTTGATCGACTGTAGGATCAGTTTCGAGTCGCCGCCCCATAGGTCGGTGCGTCCGATGCCTCTTTGGAACAAGGTGTCGCCCGTAAACAGCAGTTTGCCTTCTGGACTTTCCACGTAGAAACTCACGCTCCCTGGCGTGTGCCCCGGCGTATGCATGACGCAGACCTCCAAGGAGCCAGCGCGTAGACTGAAGTCATCCACCAGGGTGCCCAGCATGTCGCACTTCTCGGGATTGGGGACACCCAGCAGCGCCGACTGAACCGGAAGCATGTCGTACAAGAATCGGTCCGCCTCGTGGATATGTGCTTCCGCACCTGAGAGTCGCTGGAGTGGAGCCGTCGCTCCGACGTGATCGATATGTGTGTGTGTGTGAACAATGGCCGTGACCGTCAGACCTTGTTCCGTGAGGGCTGCTTCGATCCGCTCAAAATCCCCACCTGGATCGATGACGATCGCTTGCCTCGCGACCTCGTCGGCCACGATCGAACAATTGCAACCTAGGGGGCCGGTCGGAAAGCTTGCAAGTCGCACCAATCGGCTATAGCACGCTGAAGAACGTTCCGACATCGGGTCGGCATTCTGGACTATGACTTCGGAGTCAAAGCCCGCTGAAGGGCTCTCAGAATCCCGTGTCGGGACCGTGCTTGGGGAGCGCTATCGCATCGACGCCCTGCTCGACGAAGGCGCGATGGGGCGTGTCTATCGCGCTGAGCACATCGCCATGCGGAAACGTGTCGCGATCAAGATCCTTCGGCGTGAGCTGACCCTCGTCCCAGAAGTCCTTGCGCGCTTCGAGCGCGAGGCGATGGCGGCGGCGAACATCACTCACCAGCACATCGCCTCCGCGACTGATTTCGGTCGGCTTGAAGATGGCTCGGTCTATTTGGTGCTTGAGTATGTTGTGGGCCGCACCCTCCGCTCTGAGCTCAAGCGGGGGCCGTTCTCGGTGCACCGGGCACTCCTGATCGCCGAGCAGATGGCCGAGGCCTTGGCCGCAGCGCATGAACTCGAGATCGTCCACCGGGATCTCAAGCCCGAGAACGTGATGTTGGTCGAGCGCAGCGACCAGACAGACTACATCAAGGTGCTCGACTTCGGCGTTGCCAAGGTGCCGATGGAAATTGGTGAGCCCCAGTCTGTCCGCAAAGAGTCAGGCTCGCTGATCACCAAGGCGGGAATGGTCTTCGGTACGCCGGACTACATGGCGCCGGAACAGGCGCTCGGTCAGGCCGTGGACGGTCGTGCAGATCTGTACTCCCTGGGGGTTATCTTGTTCGAGTTGTTGACCGGGGTGCGCCCCTTCAAGAGCGACCACGAGCTGGGTGTGCTTGGGCAACAGCTGTCCAAGGGCGTTCCCGCGATGGCGCTGCGAGCGCCGGGTATCCGGGTTCCGACCTCCGTAGAGTCATTCGTACGGAAGCTGATGGTCAACGAGGCTTCCGGTCGCCCGCAGAGTGCGGCTCAAGTGGCCGCGCAGCTCGCCGAGTTGCGTCAGCGAGTTCCGGACTCTCTGCCGCCGCAGGAGAACGCGCCCACTGCGCGCCCACCCGCCCCTGGCGATCCGCTCGGAACGCCCAGGCCACTCGACCGCAGCGAAGACGAGCACAGCGAAGCTGAGAGTTCCGGATCGGTCGGAGCGTCGCTGAAACGTGTCGCCGGGGCGGCGGTATCTGCTTTTCCCCAGATGCAAAACTCGGTGGTAGGCCCGCTGCGTCGCAGCCTGAGCCGAGTGTGGTCCGGTGTTCGGGCCGCGCACACGGGACTCCCCGAGCCCCTCTGCTTGATGCCGCTTTGGGTGCTGGTAGCAGTGCCAGCGACGTTTGTCGCAGGCGCATTTGCGCTCGTTTTAGCGTTGTCCGCCGAGAGGGTGGAGGTCCGGGGCACCGCGCTGGCGAGTGACCCGTTGCCCAATAGTTCCGCGTTAACTGTTTTGCCGTCGTCAGCTGTCACGCCGGTGTCGGAGGTCGCGCCGACCCAGGCCAGTCCTGCCGAGCGTTCGGCGGCGCTCAAGCAGGGCGTGGTCGCCCTACAGACACTGGTCAAGCGCTATCCAAAAGACGCGGCGCTGCAGGTGATGCTCGCAAGTGCTTCGCTGCGCGCTTGGAAGCACGAAGCGGCGCTCTCGGCGGTGAGCGCTGCGCTGGCACTGGATGAGGGGCTCCGAGCGGACGGGGCGGTGCGTGAGGTCGTGAACGCGACGGTCCGGGTACCCGCGACGGAGCAAGGGACCTTCGTGCTTCTCAAGGGGGCGATGGGGGCACCGGGGGCGGATCTCGTGTATGAGCTGGCCGTGGACCCGCGGGTCAACGCGGGGCTACGCGGCGAGGCTCGCGCTTGGCTCAAGACTCGAGCTTTCGAGACCGCTTCTAGTCCCCAAGCCAGTGTTGCTGCTGCGTTGGTGCTCGCCCCGAACTGCGATATTCGCAGGGCGCTGACCAAGCGCGCTGGCAACGTCGGGGACGCGCGATCGCTCAAGGTCTTGATCCAGTTCTCCCAAGGCCGCGGCTGTGCTCCCAACGAAGCCGAGCCGTGTAACGCTTGCCTGAAGGGTGACGTTGAGCTCAGCACGGCTATCGCGAACATCAGGCGACGGCGCCCCGCAAAATAAGCGCAGAGTGTTGTTAAATACTAGTCCTCCGATTGGGTCGTGAGGAGAGGGCCAGACGCCCCGCTCGGAGACCAAGCAGCTATTGCGCTGCGGGGGGTGTGGGGGCGGCAGGCTGAGGGACGGGCGGGACTGGTTCAGCGGGTTTCACCGGAGCGGCCGGCAAAGCAGGCGCTGCTGGAGGCGTCGGCAGAGCCGGCGAACTCGGGGGAGCTTCAGGAATAGGCGTTGGCGCGGGGACGACCGGCGCAGGCGCGACTGGAGCCTCAGGTGGCACCGGCGCGGGCGCGACGGGTTCAGGTGCCGCTGGCGCCTCGGGCGCAGGCCTCGGCGGCTTCGGCGCTACCGGCCTTGGCGCTGGCCTAGGTTTGGGAGCTGGAGAGACCGGGTTGGCCGGGGCCTCGGGGATCTTAGTCGTGGGTGTGGGCTCAGCCGTGGGCTCGGGCTCAGCTGTGGGTGTGGGCTCAGCTGTGGGCTCGGGCTCAGCCGTAGGTGTGGGCTCAGCCGTGGGCTCGGGCTCGGCTGTGGGTGTGGGCTCTGCAGTGGGTTCTGCGACAACAGCCGAGGCCGCAGTGGGGATCACGCCCGAGTCGGGCTTCTGACTGAGTAGAAACCAAGCTCCAACTCCAACTAACCCGAGCGCGACGAGCAGATACATGAAGACGGGGCTGCCGCCCGTCTGTTTACCGACTGTCTTCGAGCGCGCCTCCGACGTTGCGCGTCGCGGCGGTGTCGTCACCTTCTCAGAGCTAGGTCGGTCGCTGACCCGCGCCGGGGAGGCCGCGGTGGGCTTCGCGCTTGGAATGCTCGCGTACTTGAACTTCTTCTTCTTTTTCTTGGGGTTCTTCTTGCGCTTAGCACCCCGCTGAGAAGCGGGGCGCCTCGAGTCCCCATCCGGATCGGCGCTAGTCGTGGCGGACGTTTCTTCTTCGTCTTCGCTCTCGTCGTCATCCCCGTCGGACTCGTCTTCCGCGCCTGCTTCGTCTTGGGCAGCTTCAACCTCGACGGACGGTTCGCTGCTGCCCTGCACCAGGAAGGCCAGTTCGGTCCCGCCCGTGGGCAAGGTCGCGCGCGAATCCCAGTCGTCGCCATCTTCCGCAGCACTCGGCTCTGCCGCGCTCGGCTGCGCTGCCCCGCCTGTGCCCGTGACTTCGAGAGCAGCGCGGAGCAGCTCCGAGCTCTGCATCAGCATGCTCATGTCTCGGGAGTCGCCCGCCGCGGCGCCTGCGTCGGGAGTTGGGAAGAAACCCGGCTCGCTCCCTTCCTTGGGGTGGGCGAGTTCTCTCTTGCGCAGCTGCTCTGGGGGGGCGCTCAAGCGGAGCCCCTCGTCGTCGGCACCGACCTCAAACGAACTGGGCTGATCGTGTCGGGATTCCACGAGCGTCTCGATGAGACCCACCGCCTCGTCATCGATCTTGATGAACTTCACCCCCATCCCGGCGGGCTTGTCTGAGCCGCGGTCCTCCTCACGGCGCCAGGCGACCCGCCCAACACCCATCATCACCTTCTGCTCGTTGGCGATGCGGACCTCGAACTTCAGCAGCGTTCCTGCAGGGAACGGCGAGGTCGTCTTGATGAAGAGCCCCCCGCGGCTGATGTCGTACGAGTGGTTCTCGATAAACTCGGCCACCGTCGCGCTCTTGTAGCGGACGGTCATGCTGAGTACTTTCGCGCGGGGATCCCGTCGGCTGTCCTGGGCTGTCATCGGTAAGCGGGCCGCATCGTAGCGCGGCCTACTCAGAAATTCCCACTAAAACCCCCGTGCTTATATAGTCGTTCCCTGACTTTCCTCTCAGATCCGCTCCACTGAATCGTGTTAGGTTGCTCGGCGCATGGCAAGAGGGTGGTTTCGGGGGTCAGAGCGCCGGGCGATGCAGCTCCCCGCCCGCCTCAAGGGCCTTGAGTC